>CAZYLX010000434.1:0-3804 GCA_964648595.1 uncultured Acidimicrobiaceae bacterium | reverse complement strand
TGGGAAGTTGTCGAGTGATGATCTCGTCGATTCAATCTTGGCCAACTCGATCGGGGGCGGCAACGTGTCGGGCTCACCAACAAGAGGGTCCCGGAAGCTCAAGTTGAGATGGACCGGCCCAGGGAGCGAGTCGGCGGCGCCGGCCGCTGCTGTCCATGCATCCGCGGCCATCGGGCGCCAGGTCACTGAGTTGACGCCGGGGTCGTCTGGCGGCCCCGGCTCCAGGAAGCCCCGCACGGTCTCGCCATAGAGGTCGGTCTGATCGATGGTTTGCGGGGCGCCGATCCCCCAGAGTTCGGGCGGACGATCGGCGGTGCACACCAACATCGGCACGCGGGATGCGTCGGCTTCAGCGACCGCGGCGTGGAAGTGCGCGGCCGCCGTGCCGCTTGTACAGAGCAGGACCGCGGGTCGGCCAGTAGCGAGACCGTGACCCAGACATGCGAACGAAGCCGACCGCTCGTCGTGGAACAAGTGGGTGCTGATTCGGTCGTCGCCAACGAGCACCAAGGCCAACGGTGTCGACCGCGAGCCGGGGGCAATGAAGGCGTCGGTGGTGCCCATCAGCGCCCACTGATCGATCAGAGTGGCGCAAAACGTTGCGGTGGCTGTGAGTGTCACCGCAACAGAGAACCACACGAGGGGTTGCCGGCAGGGCATCCTGTGACGGTGAGTCTCGCCGTCGAACGCATTCCGCCAATCGGTGCCCCTCCATATGCTGTCCGAGTCGCGATGGTTCACGGGTTCACCCAGAACGCAGCATGCCTGCGCCCCCTCGCCGGTGCCGTCAACCAGGCCATCACTGCATCGGGCCGATCGACCGCCCTCACACTGATCGACGCACCAGGCCACGGTTCATCAGCTCATGATGATGTCGACCTCGTTGATGCGGCACGGCTCATCGTTGCTGGAGGTGGGCCCGGGCACTACGTCGGCTATTCCATGGGTGGTCGAATGCTGCTGCACGCCGCGCTTTTGTTCCCCGACCAATTCGCTTCGCTGACTCTGATCGGGGCGACAGCGGGTATCGAGGATCCGAAGGCCCGAGCGGCGCGAGTCGAGGCGGACGAGATCTTGGCGCAGCGGCTCGAAACCGAGGGTCTTGGTTCCTTCCTCGATTTCTGGCTCGCCCTGCCGTTGTTCGCCACCATGTCAGCCGACTCAGCATGCCGAGCTGAGCGCATGCTCAATCGAGTCGAGGGGCTTGCGTCGAGCCTTCGCGTGTGCGGAACGGGTAACCAGTTCCCGCTCTGGGATCTGCTTGATCGGATCGAGACTCCGGTCCAGGTCATCGCTGGTACCGGGGATGCCAACTTCAGCGAGATCGCAGAACACATGGTTGATCAACTTCCGAACGCCCGGTTCCGCCCTGTCGATGGGGGTCACGCCGTTCACAGCGAGCATCCGGCAGACGTCGCAGAGCTGATCAGCGAGTTCGTCCTGCTCGCCGAAGCGTGAACCGCTCGAGCACTTCGGGGTCGGGCAGCGGAGCGACACCGGGCCCGGTGGGCACCACGATCGACCCATTGACCATCTCGATGTCGGTCCAGGGATCTTCGGCCAACCACTGACGTGCCGGTGAGAGATCACCGGTGACGGTGAATCCGTCGAGCGCGGCAACTGCGGCCAGCGCGTGGCGGCCCAGTCCGGATTCGAGCATGCCGCCGATCGACGCCCCGATGCCGTTGCTCCGGCACCATTCCAGCATCGCGACGGCGGGGGCGATGCCTCCGAGGCGTGGGGGCTTGATGGCTACCGCTCGGAGGGCCAGCTGTTCCAACAAGCCTTCGGCGTCGCCAACCGACGTGATGGCCTCGTCGGCAACAACCACCGCGTCTGTCCCGAGCATCAGCTCGGCCGCCAGGTCGGCACGATCAGTGGGAAACGGCTGCTCGATCGCGCTCACACCGTGCCATGTCAGCCTGAGCAGGGCCATGAAGTGTTCTTCGCCGAGTGAGCCATTCGCATCGACGTGGAGTTCGATGCCATCGAGTGCATGGCTGAGTTCGTGAGCGACGTCTTCGACGTGGCTCGGGCCGATCTTCACCTTCAGCTTGCGGTAACCATCGTTGACCAAACGAAGAGCTGTCTGGGTCGACGCTTCGATGCTTGCCAGCCCGATGGTTGCGCCTGCGGTGACCGAGTTGCGAGCCCCGAGCACGTCGGCAAGCGATCGGCCTTCGGCTCGTAGGGCCACATCGATGGTGGCCATCTCGATGGCGGCGGCCGCCATGGGCCTCTCGGTCGGATCAGGAGCACTGCCGCCATCGCCCCATGTCGCCAAACTCTCGAAACAGTCAGCCGCCCACTCTGAGGTGTAGGTCGGCGCGTTGAGTGCGCTGCATTCGCCCCACCCCGTGACACCATCCTTCGATTCGATGCCAACGACGACCAGTTGTCGATCAGCCGGAGGCGACGCATCATGGGAGGTACCCAGAGTGCGGCGAGTCGGCAAAGAGAGCAGGCGTACCTCGATGCGAACAGGGGCTTGGTCGAGCTGGGGAAACAGCAGCACGATGGCACGCTACGGCCCCATGGGTGTCGAGGAGAAACATCTTCGGCCAGTTCGTCATTGCTGCCAGCCGAGATGGCACCATCTGCGTTCACCACATCAAGGGGCACCATGTCTGAACCGACTGCGTCCGAGGAAACATCAATGAACGACGACGCCATCCCAACCGAGAAGCCTGATCGCTCCGGGCTGAAGACCGCCTCCTCACTGATCGTGGTGAACACCGGTCACGGCAAGGGGAAGAGCACCGCAGCCTTCGGCACCATGCTTCGGGCCGTCGCACTCGAGTGGCCGGTCGCTGTCGTGCAGTTCCTGAAGAGCGGTGACTGGAACACGGGCGAGGAGAAGGTGGCACGCTCGATCGGTGTCGATTGGTTCGCCGCTGGTGATGGCTTCACGTGGGACTCCACCGATCTTGATGAGAGCACGGCAAAGGCGCGGGCTGCTTGGGCCTTTGCAAAGAAGACGATCGAGAGCGGCGACTATCGCCTCGTCATCATGGACGAGATCAGCTACGCAATGATCTGGGACTGGATCGACACCGGTGATGTCGTCCAGACCATCCTCGACCGGCCAGAGAAGGTCAATGTCGTGCTGACGGGTCGCGACATGCCCGAGCCGATCATCGACATCGCTCACACGGTCACCGAGATGACGAAGATCAAGCACGCCTTCGACGAGGGAATCGTCGCCAAGAAGGGCATCGACTACTGACCGGGCGCGGCGTTGACGGTGGGTTCACCTTCCTGATCGGAGGAGCCCGATCAGGCAAGTCGTGGCTCGGGCAACGACTCGTGCAAGAGGCCGCCGGGGCTGAATCCGTCGTCACGGTGGTCGTCACGGCAGAGGTAGGCGACGAAGAAATGGTGAACCGGATCGCCCGCCACCGACACGACCGACCGAGCCACTGGCTGACCGTCGAAGCCCCGTATGAGTTGGCAGCAGCAGTTGAGGCGGTGGCAGGCGACCAGCCGCTCCTGCTCGATTGTCTGACCTTCTGGATCGCCAATCGGGTCATGTCCGAGGCGCCGGATGCAGAGATTGAAGCCGAGGCCGAACGATTGGTGGCGCTTCTCGCCCAGCGGTCATCGCCGACCGTGGTGGTCAGCAACGAGGTCGGCCACGGAATCGTGCCCGGTGATGCGCTCAGTAGGCGGTTCCGAGACGTGCACGGCCGAGTCAACCGCATCGTCGCCGACCGTGCCGGTCGGGCGCACCTCGTCGTGGCGGGCCGCGTGATCGAGCTCGATCGGCCCTAGGACAACTCCGCTTCGCGCCGCATCTCGCGCTCA
>CAZYLX010000433.1:0-3810 GCA_964648595.1 uncultured Acidimicrobiaceae bacterium | reverse complement strand
TCGAGGTCGGTTAGGGTCGCCGTGTGGACATCGCTGACTCGGTTCTCGACCTCATCGGAAACACGCCAATGGTGCGGTTGCGCCAGGTCACGAAGGGAATCGACTGCCCGGTTGTCGTGAAGTACGAGGTGTTCAACCCGGGGGGATCGTCGAAGGATCGCCCGGCCCTCGCGATGATCGATGCGGCCGAGCGTGAGGGCCTACTGAAGCCTGGTGGCACCATCGTCGAACCGACCTCCGGTAACACTGGCGTTGGCCTTGCCATCGTGGCTGCTCAACGGGGCTATCAGTGCAAGTTCGTGGTGACCGACAAAGTCGGCGTCGAGAAGGTCGACCTGCTTCGCGCCTACGGGGCAGAGGTCATCGTCTGTCCCGTCGCCGTCGCTCCCGAGGACCCGACTTCCTACTACTCCACCGCCGAGCGCCTCGTGCAGGAAACGCCGAATGCGTTTCGTCCCAATCAGTACGCCAATCAGCACAATCCACAATCGCATTACGACACCACGGGCCCCGAGATCTGGCGCCAGACCGACGGCAAGATCACCCACTTCGTTGCCGGGGCCGGCACGGGCGGCACGATTTCGGGTGTTGGGCGCTATCTCAAGGAACAGAACCCCGACATCCAGATCATCGCCGGCGACCCCGATCAATCGTTGTACAGCGGTGGGTCCGGTCGGCCCTATCTGGTCGAGGGTGTCGGCGAGGACTTCTGGCCGACCACGTACGACCCGACCGTCGTCGACCGCGTCATACCGGTCAGCGACCAGGACAGCTTCCTCATGGCCCAACGAGTCAGTCGGGAGGAGGGCCTGCTGATCGGAGGGTCCTGCGGTACCGCTGTCTACGCGGCGCTCGAGGTGGCAGAAGAACTCACCGCAGACGACCTCGTCGTTGTCCTCACCCCGGACTCCGGCCGGGGCTACCTCTCCACCGTGTTCAACGATCAGTGGATGGCCGGTTTCGGATTTACTCGAGGAGAGGGAGCGGTCGTCGCCGACGTCTTGGCGGCCAAGGGCGACGGCATCCCACCGCTGCTCTACGTGCGGCCGACCATGCAGGTGCGCGAGGCCGTGTCGCTGATGCATGAACACGATGTCTCCCAGCTCCCCGTCGCCAAGAACGAGATGCCGCTGGCAACAGCCGAGGTGATGGGCTCCATCGATGAGCTACGCATCATGGAATCGGCGTTTGGTGAAACCTCGGTCTTGGATGCGACCGTCGAGTCGGTGATGAGCCCGAGGCTTCCCACCATCGGAATCGGGCAGAGTGTCGAGATGGCTGTGAGGTTGCTCGACCTCGCTCCTGCGTTGCTCGTGCTCGACGGCGGCCGGCCTCGGACCGTGTTGGCTCGAGCCGATCTCCTCAGTTTCCTTTCTCTCGAGCCGGCCGCTGCCGAGCCGACCAGCGCGCAACAGGACGGTGTGCACTCATGACCGAGTCTCAGAGTTTCGGGTTCAACACCAGGGCCATTCATGTTGGCCAGGATCCAGAACCGATCACTGGTGCGGTCACCGTTCCCGTGTTCCAGACGTCGACCTTCGCTCAGGAGGCCGTCGGCAAACACTCGGGCTACGAGTACGCCAGAACCGGCAACCCCACCCGCACCGCGCTCGAACGGGCATTCGCGTCGATGGAAGGTGCGGCGTTTGGCGTCGACTTCGCATCGGGATTGGCGGCCGAGGACGCAATTCTTCGAATTCTGCGCCCCGGTGACCACATCGTGATGGGCAACGACGCATACGGCGGCACCTTCCGCCTGATCTCGAAAGTCTTTGCCCCGATGGGGATCACCTGGTCGGCCCACGACCTCACCAATCCTGCTGGTCTGGATGCCGCATGGCCAGACAACACCAAGATGGTGTGGGCCGAGACGCCGACGAATCCGCTGCTCACGGTGATCGATCTTGCTGCTGTCGGAGCGGTTGCCAGCAGACACGATGCGATGTTCGTTGTCGACAACACGTTTGCCACGCCGTATCTGCAGCAGCCGCTGGCTCACGGCGCAGACGTCGTCGTTCACTCGACCACCAAGTATTTGGGCGGCCACTCGGACACCGTCGGCGGATTTGTCGCAACCAACGACGCAGAGCTCGATACCCATCTTCGGTTCATCCAGAACTCTGTCGGCGCTGTCCGCGGCCCCTGGGACGTCTACCTCACCCTCCGGGGGGCAAAGACGCTCGGCGTCCGTATGGATCGCCACAACGAGAACGCCGCGGCAATCGTCGAGATGCTCCAGGCCCACCCGGCGGTCGGCACGGTCCTGTACCCGGGGCTACCCGAGCACCCCGGCCACGAGGCCGCTGTCCGTCAGATGAGTGGCTTTGGCGGCATGATCAGTTTCCGAGCCGCCGCCGGACGCGATGCGGCCATGAAGATCATCGAAGCAACGCAACTCTTCATCCTTGCCGAATCGTTGGGTGCGGTTGAGTCGCTGATCGAGCATCCGGGTGTGATGACCCACGCATCGGCCGAAGGTTCGCCCTTGGAGGTGCCGGATGACCTCGTTCGTCTGTCGGTTGGCATCGAGAACGTCGAGGATCTCCTCGCTGATCTCGAACAAGCACTCGATACTGCGTGACAACCATGCTGCCTGAGAACCATGCCGTCTGATCCGCCCCGGATCGCCGTGCTGCCCGACAGCGGCCGGGTCGAGAGCCTGCGCGTCGCCGTTGTCGCCGGGGGAGGCACGGTTGTCGAGTTGGCCGACGCTGAGGCGTTGGTCTGGGCCGACGCCGCACGGCCCCATGATCTTCCGACTGCCCTCGCATCCCGCCCCGAGATCGAGTGGGTCGCGCTGCCATACGCCGGCATCGAGCCGTACGTTCCGTACCTGGATCGCGAGCGTGTCTGGACCGCGGCAAAGGGCGTGTACGCAACACCGGTCGCCGAGCATGTGATCGCCTTGAGCCTGGCTGGGCTGCGGTGCTTGCACACGTTCGCTCGTGCGGCCTCGTGGCCGCCTCAGATCGGTCGCAACCTGATCGGCGCCAATGTGGTCGTCTTCGGTGGGGGCGGTGTCAGCGCCGAACTCGTCCGCTTGCTCGAGCCGTTCCACTGCCACATCACCGTCGTTCGCCGATCGAGCAACCCGTTCCCCGGAGCAGCGGCAACGGTGTCGCTCGATGATCGTCTCGATGTCTTGCCTAGCGCCGATGTTGTCGTGTTGGCGTTGGCGCTGACACCAGAAACAGCCGGCGTGATTGGGCCCGACGAGCTGGCGGCGATGGCCGGTCACGCATGGCTGATCAACGTCGCCCGCGGTGGCCATGTCGACACCGATGCCTTGGTCGATGCGTTGGCCTCCGAGTCGATCGGGGGAGCGGCGCTCGATGTCACCGATCCCGAACCGCTACCCAACGACCATCCCCTCTGGAACGAGCCCCGAGCCTTGATCTCACCCCACGTCGGCAATACCCCGGAGATGGGCGTTCCCCTTTTGGCCGCGCACATCACTGAGAACGTGCGGCGCTTTGGTCGGGGTGAGCCGTTGCTCGGAATCGTTGATCCGGCCGTCGGCTACTAGCAAGCCGGTTGCGAGCAAACCGGTTACGAGCGAGAAGAGTCAGCGCACGAGGCGGACGGGATCGCCGACGACTCGGACGGCCCAGCTATTCCAATCCTGAAGCTTGCGAGCCGATGCTCCGGCTCCCTTCTCGTACTGAACTCGATACCAGCAGTCGCTGCCGTTGCAGGCTGGTGTCCCGACATCGAGGAAGAACCGAACGGTTCGATCCTGGAAGACCTGGCCGACGCCGCCAGTTTGGTTCCCCGGTAGACGGGGATCAGTGAGTGCGGTTCCTCCGGACG
>CAZYLX010000432.1:0-3816 GCA_964648595.1 uncultured Acidimicrobiaceae bacterium | reverse complement strand
CCCCCGCTCGCAATCCGCCGAAGAGGAGTCCGGCGAAGAGCACACCAATGGGATTGGATCGTCCCAGAAGCGCAAGTGCGATCGCATCGAAGCCGGTGGCGCCTGCGAAGTTCGAGAAGGCCCGGTAGGGCTCGAGGCCAAGAATCTGGTTCGAGCCGGCGATTCCGGCGAGGCCGCCCGAAATACACATCACCGCCACGTACACGCCCGCAACACTCATGCCTGCGTACTTGCCTCCTTCGGGATTCGCACCGACCGCGCGGAACTCGAACCCGATTGTCGATCGGTACATGAGCCACCACACGAACCAGACCGCAACGAGTGCGACGAGAAATCCGACATGGACCCGATAGCCATCGAAGAGCGTCGGGAATTGCGCCGACGGATCGGCCCGCTTCGAGATCGGATCATTTCGACCTTGTGCCTGAAAGAGACTCGCCTTCAGCAGGTAGTCGACCAGGAAGAGTGCAATGAAGTTCAACATGATGGTCGTGATGACCTCGTGCGCTCCGGTCCGGGCCTTCAACAGACCGGCCAAACCGCCCCACAGCGCTCCGCCGACTATCGCTCCCAGGATTGCGAGCGGGATGTGGATGATCGCAGGAGCAGAGACGGAGAAGCCAACCCACAGTCCGACCATGCCGCCAATGTGCATCTGCCCGTTGACACCGATGTTGAACAGCCCAGCCTGGAATCCCACAGCGACCGCAAGCCCGGCGAGAATCAACGGAGTCGCTGCGAAGAGCGTCTCGGCGAGAGCACGGCGTGAGCCGAGCGATCCCTCGAACAATGCGCGATATGCGTCACCGATCCCACTCATCGTCGAACGAAAGGCCTCACCCGGATCGTCACCCCACAACTTCAGACTTTCGACATCGGTAACCGCAATGATGAATGCCCCGATGATCAGAGCCGACAAAACGGCGAGTGCCGGGACCGTGAGCGACTGCTTGATCGACGAACCAACGCCGGTCGCCCGAGCAAGGAAATCGCCCGTGCTTGTCTCATCGGTATCAGCCCCGTCGCCGTCACTCTTGGCTTCGGGTTCGGTGTTGGGCTGGGTCACGATGCCACCTCGTCAGTTCCACTTCCGAGCATTGCCAGGCCGATCTCTGTTCGGCTGGCCGTGCCGTCGAATTCGCCGGCCACCTTCCCCTCGAACATCACGATGATCCGATCAGACAAGGCCATGATTTCCTCGAGTTCCGAGGACACGATGAGCACAGCAGCACCCTCATCACGCTCCTCCACGATGCGCGAGTGGATGTACTCGATCGAGCCGACGTCGATGCCACGCGTTGGCTGCGACGCGACGACGAACGTGACGTCCCGGTCGAATTCTCGAGCGACGATGACCTTCTGCTGATTGCCGCCCGACAGAGTCGACACCGCCACGTCGATGTTCGGCGTTCTGACGTCGTACTGCTCGACGAGTCGTTCGGCCTGTGCCTCGGCTGCGGGCCAATCCATCCGTACTCCATGCGAAATCGGTTCTTCGTAGTACGAGTCGAGGACAATGTTCTCGGTGACGGTGAAGGGCAACACGAGGCCGCTTCGCTGACGGTCCTCTGGCACGTGGGCCACACTCCGTTTGTGGATTGCTCGCACCGATTCGGTCGTGATGTCCTCGCCCTTGAGTTTGACGAAGCCACCGAGAGACGGGCGCATGCCGGTGATCGACTCGACCAGCTCGGTCTGACCGTTTCCCTGCACGCCGGCGATGCCGACGATCTCGCCGGAACGCACCTCGAGTGAGACGCCATCGACCGTTCGTTGATCGCGATCATCGAATACGACGAGGTTCTCGATGGACAAGACGACTTCACCGGGTTCGGAAGGGGTCTTCTCGACGACAAGATCAACCGGTCGCCCGACCATCAGTTCGGCAAGCTTCTCCTCGTCGACATCTGAGGGCTGCACCTCAGCGACGGTCTTGCCCCGGCGCATGATCACGATCCGGTCGGCGAGTTCCAAGGCCTCATTGAGCTTGTGGCTGATGAAGATGATGGCTTTCCCATCGGCCTTGAGACCGTTCATGATCTCAATGAAGCCATCGACCTCGGTCGGTGTCAGCACCGAGGTCGGTTCATCGAACACGAGCACATTCGCTTGCCGTGCAAGCACCTTGATGATCTCGACCCGCTGCTGAATTCCAACCGGCAGATCCTCGATGAGGGCATCGGGGTCAACATCGAGGTTGTACCTGCCGGAGATGTCTCGGACGGCCTTGCGGGCCCTTTGAAGGTCCAGCCAACCCATCCGTTGTGTTGGCTCGTTTCCCAGCATGACGTTCTCGGCAACCGTGAAGACCGGAACGAGCATGAAGTGCTGGTGGACCATTCCGATTCCGGCGGCGATGGCATCCCCTGGCCCAGTGAAATCCATCGTCTCGCCGTCGATACGGATTTCGCCCGAAGTGGGCGTGTACAAGCCGTAGAGGATGTTCATGAGCGTGCTCTTGCCCGCTCCGTTCTCCCCGAGGAGGGCGATGATCTCGCTTCCTGCGACGCGAAGATTCACATCGTCATTCGCAAGCACACCAGGGAATTGCTTGGTGATGCCTGACAGTTCGAGTTCCAAGAACGTCCTCCACGGTGTGCGTGTCCGAACACTAGCCAGAGATCGCCGGGAGTGCAGTAAAAGCGAAGGGGCGGGGGCCAGAAGACCCCCGCCCCTTCAGCGGTTATTCGTTCGTCGGGTCAGACCCGACATGTTGTTGGTTCAGTAACCGACCGCGACGTAGTTGGCCTTGATGTCCCCGGCCGCGATGTCAGCGATCAGTTGCTCGACCTCGGCGCGCAACTCGTCCGACACTCGATCGTCCCAGTCGTGGAACGGAGCGAGGCCAACGCCACCGTTCGCAAGGTTTCCAACGAAGGCCCCTGGCTCCCATGACCCGCCGGTGTCCTCAGCGACCGACTCTGCCACGAAGTCAGCGATCTTCTTCTCGACCGTGGTCAGCCACAGCGCTGAGTACTGCTCGTCCATCGCGAAGAACGCGTCTGCGTCGACACCGATCAGCGCAGCCTCGATACCGAGATCATTGATCGCATCGCCGGCTGGCAGGTTGATTGCACCGCCGACGGGAATGATCATGTCGCAGTTCTCCTGGAAGAGGCTGTCAGCCTGGCTCCGGGCGAGGCCCATATCGGTGAAGCTGCCGGTGAACGTGCCGTCCTGGGCCTCGACGTCCCAGCCGAGTACAGCGACGTCGGCGCCCTTGACCTCATTGTAATACTCTGCGCCCCGCGTGAAGCCGTCCATGAAGATGGCCACGGTCGGGAAGTTCGCCCCACCGTAGGTGCACAGCACGCCGGTCTGGCTGACGCCAGCTGCGAGGTACCCGGCCGCAAACGCTGCTTCGTCGGTCTGATACACGAGCTCACGGACATTCGTGAGGCCAAGGGGCTCGAAGGTGTCCGGGTCGCTGAGGACGTTGTCGACCATTGTCCACTTGATGTCAGGATTCGCCGTTGCGTTGGTGGCGGTGACCTCGCCGAGGTCGAACCCGACCGTCACGATGTGCTCACAACCCTGATCGACCATCTGATCGACGTTTGCCTGGTACTGCGAGGACTCGCCGGACTCGAGGAAGAAGGAGTCCTCGGTCGCAGCTCCAGCGGCAACGGCATCCTGGACTCCCTGCCACGCACTGGCGTTGAAGCTCTGGTCATCGATGCCGGCAAGACCGCTCACGAGACAGGTCTTGACGCCTTCGCCGCCGTCCGTTACAGGCGCGTCGCCCCCTTCCGTTGTCGGCGCGTCGCTGTCAGCCGTAGCGTCAGTCGTTGCGCTGGCGCTGTCAGCCGTAGCGTC
>CAZYLX010000431.1:0-3817 GCA_964648595.1 uncultured Acidimicrobiaceae bacterium | reverse complement strand
CCGCTCCCCCGACAACGGTCCCCCCTCCTCCTCCTCCCGCTGCCACCGCTCGACTTGTCACTTCACGCCTGACCTTCGGCATCACACCCGAGGTCGATCAGAGCATCGTCGCTCTCGGCATCACCGGCTGGCTCGAAGACCAGCTCTCCAAGGGTCGCCCCGATCCCGCCATCGAGAACTTCTTCAGCAGCTACCAGATTCTGAACGGTTCGCCGAAACAGGCGTACGACGCGCTTCGAGACGAAGGCGACCACTACCGAGAAATCACCCACGCCCAGATGGTGCGGGCTCGCTACAGCTCGCACCAGCTCTTCGAGATGATGACGCACCTCTGGATGGACCACTTCAACATCAGCTTCGAGGGTTCCAGCAACGCGTACACGGTGGCCTTCCAAGAGCAGGTCATTCGTCCGAACGCGATGGGCCGCTTCGCCGATCTACTCGTTGCGACGGCCGAGTCTGGCTCGATGATGGAGTACCTCGACAACACAGACTCCGATGCTCGACGCGGCATCAACGAGAACTACGGCCGGGAACTGCTCGAACTGCACACTCTCGGAATCGATGAGGCGGAAAACCAGATCTACTCCGAAGAGGACGTGGTCGGTGCTGCCCACGTGATGAGCGGTTGGGCCCGAGAAGGCGATCGCGACAGCGCCAATTGGGGCCAATTCCGCTACCGGCCGGAGTACCACTCGACCGATGCGGTATCGCTGCTCGGTGGCCAGTGGACGAACGCGGGCCTGGCCGACAAGGCTGCGGGAGACAGCCTCCTCCAGTTCCTCGCCCGTCATCCCCAGACCGCAAACTACGTTGCCTTCAAGCTCTGCCGACGGTTTGTTGCCGACTCGCCCCCTGCCGGCCTCGTTGCCGCGGCGGCTGCGATCTACCTCGCAAACGACACGGCGCTGGTCCCCGTGCTCCGTCACATCTTCAACAGTTCGGAGTTCGCCGGCTCTGGTGGCCAGAAGGTTCGGCGCCCGTTCGAGCTCTTGTCTGCCGCGATGCGTTCGTTGGGAACCAGCGTTCCCATGGATCCGCAGTCCGACGCATCCGAAGATCTCATTCGGGCGCTCCAACGGATGGGCCACCAACCCTGGACTTGGGAAACTCCGGATGGATTCCCGGATGAAGCGTTGCCGTGGGTGAACTCCAATGCCCTCCTGTTGGGCTGGGAGTTCACCAGCCGTCTTGCCAGGGACGAGTTGACCCGGCCGAGCGACGACACACCGCTCGTCACCGACATCTCCACGCTCCGGGCCAATGCGGCCACAGCGGGCGAGCTCTTCGAACGGCTGACGTTCCGCTGCAATCTCGGCGACCTGCCCGTCGCTCTCCGTGACGAGCTGCTCACGATCATCGGAGCCACAGCCAACACACCGGCCGCCGACATCGATGATGACGACCTCATCGAACTCACCACCTTCCTTCTCTCCCACCCACTCTTCCAGCTCCGCTGATCGGACCTCTGATGTCGACCTCCTCCCCTCTCGCCACCGCATCGGCTCCCACCCCGAACCGGGCCACCCGCCGATCGTTCCTCCGCAAGTCCGTCTGTGCCGCCGGTGTAGCGTCGACGCTGGCCCTCCGGCCACAGTTGGCATTCGCAACGCCATCGAACCCGGCCGCCGGCGACGCACTTGTCGTTGTCTTTCTTCGAGGAGGCGCCGATGGCCTGTCGATGACGCCGCCAATCGGTGCGGCGTACGACTCCTACGCCGCAATCCGCCCCACGATTCGCATCACGCCTGCGGAATCACTTCCGCTCGACTCCTCGAACGTCAACGCCGTCTTCCCCCAAGGACTCGACGGTGTTGTTGGCCTCCACCCAGCGCTTCAGCCCCTGTACGAGAGTGTTTGGGCCAACGGCCAGATGGCCGTGATCCCGGCATCGGGGATGCCGGATGCGGAGAGCCGGACCAGAAGCCACTTCTCGAGTCAGGAGTACTGGGAGCGGGGATCGGCCAGTTCCTCGGTCCGCAGCGGATTCCTCGCCCGCGTGGAGGCTGCATTGAACGCTCCCGGGCCAGTGGCCGGCGTGGCCGCCGACGGGAACACAAACGAGATCCTCAGCGGGTCACGCCACAGCTTCAACGTCAATGACCTGAACAGCTTCGGTGTGAACGGCTTCCGCAACCGCACTCGAGCTGAGCTGGCCCTCAACAACATGTACACCGGCACCGGCCTCGTCAACGTTGAGGGTGCATCGACTCTCGGCGTCGCGGGATTGCTCCAGTCGCTGAGCATCGATGGCACGAATTTCCCGAACACCGGAATCGGACGCGACCTTCGCGACGTGAGCGTCATGCTCAAGGCCAACATCGGATTGGTCAGCGCGGTCGTGAATACGGGCGGCTGGGACCACCACAGTGAGCTTGGAACTGCTGTTGACACCGACGGTCGCTTCTATCGCCGGGCCGCCGAGCTCGGCCAAGGGCTTCGAGCATTCATCGATGAGCTCGGCCCCGCCGGACTCGCCGAGACCACCATCGCTGTCATCTCCGAGTTCGGTCGAACCGTGGACGAGAACGGCAACGGCGGAACCGACCATGGCCGAGCGGGCACGATGTTCCTGATCGGCGGTGGCGTTCAAGGTGGCGTGTTCGGCAACGACTACCCCGATGTCGTGGAAGAGGACAGCAACAATCGCCGAGCGTTCCAGGTGATGACCGATTATCGGCAGGGTCTCGAGGAGATCATGACCACTCGAATCGGCGTCAACGGCATCTTCCCGACCAAAGCACCGGGAACCCTCTTGGGCGTCGCCCGGCCGTAGACACCCGAACACCGTCCTCTGTCCAGGGGTCACCTGCATCGCGATCAGACCGCTACGGTCACCCCGATGCAGGAGGCCGCGTGATGGACGGTGAGTACGTGTTCGATCGCTCGGACCCCGAGCCGACCGACCTGGCCGCCGCTGGCAATGACCACGTTGAGCCCGTGCTGATCGAATTGGGAACCGGCGTCTTCGCTTTGGTTCGTCCCGAGACAGGTTTTGGGGAGAGCACGATCGGGTTGGTCATCGATGGCGATGGCCTCACCATCATCGATACGGGTTCGACGCCGGTGCGGGGCAAGGTCGCCCGCGAGGCCATCGAGACGTTGACGGCCGAGCTCGGCCTCCCCTTGAAGCGGGTCGTGATCACATCCAGCCGTGTCACTCAAACCGGCGGTTCCGCCCTCTTTTGGCGAGCCGGGTTCTACGGCACCGAGACCACAAGCGACGAGCTCGATCAACCAGTGAACCTCATGGCCATTCGCCGGCTCTTGCCTCACCTCGCACCGGCGTACAACGACGCCTTCGAGACGCGCCCGATCACGCACACGGTCGACGAATCAGCCTGGCTGACACCATCGATCGAGCTCCTCCCGGCAAGCGGAGAAGGACGGGCGAATCTCGTCGCGCACCTGCCAGGGGTCGACGCAGTGTTCCTTGGCGCGCTCGGCAGTTTCGGTGTCCGTCCACTGGCCTTTGCCGGCGACCCGGCTGAATGGTCGCTGCAGCTCAGGGGCCTGGCCGAAACAGCAACAACGTTCGTACCCGGCCACGGAACCGTTGGCGGCCGAGGAGATGTTGCTGCTCTTGCCGACTATCTCCAGGCCTGTGTCGACGCCGATGGGCGCGCCCTCACGGGAGGGCCATGGGATGAATGGACAAACTCTGAGTTCGACGCCGTCAACATCGAACGAGCGGCCCGTCTGGCCAGGCACGACCAGTCGGTTCCGGAGTCGATGCTCTCGCTGCTGGGCTTGAACTGACCGATCGGCGAGGTTGGCTCGGCTCCGGGCCGAGCAAGCCGGATCAGACGAGCTGGGC
>CAZYLX010000430.1:0-3820 GCA_964648595.1 uncultured Acidimicrobiaceae bacterium | reverse complement strand
CCTGGTCCTGTTCGTCGTGGTCGCAGCCGCTTCGTTCGAGCGTTGCCAGCCCCCGAAATCGCACGAGTTCAACGCAGCTACCGGCAACCCCAGAAGCCTTGGGATCGTCGCCGCTGAACTCATGGGAGCCACGCGCTCTGTGGCGGTAGCCTCTCCGGCACCATGAATGCGAACGAGCTGCGCAAGGCCTTCACCGATTTCTTCATCGAGCGGGATCATCAGCTGATCCCGTCGGCCAGTCTGATCCCACACGACCAGACCCTTCTGTTCGTGAACTCTGGAATGGTCCCGTTCAAGCCGTACTTCGTCGGTGAGGAGCGGCCCAGCCACCCCCGAGTTGTGACGGTACAGAAATGTGTTCGCGCCGGCGGCAAGCACAACGATCTCGATGAGGTGGGTCGAACCGCTCGTCACCTCACGTTCTTCGAGATGATGGGCAACTTCAGCTTTGGTGACTACTTCAAAGAGCAAGCAATCCCGCAGGCGTGGGAGTTCTTCACCGAGGTCTTGGGTCTTGATGCCGACCGGCTGTGGGTCACCGTGCATCTGTCTGATGACGAAGCCGAGGAGATCTGGGCGGAAACCGTTGGCGTCCCACGCGATCGAATCCAGCGTCTGGACGAGGACAACTGGTGGCGCATGGCCGACACAGGGCCGAACGGACCATGCTCGGAGATTTTCTGGGACAAGGGGCCGGCCTACGGCCCCGAGGGCGGCCCAGCGAATCCAGAAGCCGACGAGCGCTATGTCGAAATCTGGAACCTCGTGTTCATGCAATTCGAAACCGACGAGAACGGCGAGTCGACGCCGCTGCCGAAACCGTCGATTGACACCGGCGCCGGGCTGGAACGCATCCTGTCGGTCCTCCAGGGCAAGAACTCCGTCTTCGAGATCGACGAGATGGCTCGGCTGATCGACACGGCCTCGAAGGTCACCGGCTATTCGATCGGTGCTGATGACGACAGCGATCTCGCATTGCGGGTGCTGGCAGAACACGCACGGACGATGACCTTCCTGATCTCCGACGGTGTGTTTCCCAGCAACGAGGATCGTGGATACGTCCTTCGGCGAATCATGCGACGCGCCGTTCGATTCGCCTACCTCCTCGGCGTCACCGAGCTCGTCACTCCAACGCTCGTGGATGCTGTTGTCGAGATCATGGGGGAGGACTATCCCCAGCTCGTCACGACCCACGATCTGGTCCGAGGAGTTGTCGAGCGAGAAGAAGCACAGTTCCGTCGCACGTTGGCCAACGGGCTCAAGATCCTCGATGAGCGTCTCGCCGACGTCGTCGATGGCGGTGAGCTGCCCGGTTCTGTCGCCTTCTTGCTCCACGACACCTACGGCTTCCCCTACGAGGTCACCGAGGAAGTTGTCTCCGAGCGGGGATACACCGTCGATCGAGCTGGCTTCGAGACCGACATGGCCGAGCAACGAGAGCGAGCAAAGGCCAGCCGAAAGGGCGTTCGTCAGGATGCCGACTTCGAACAGGTCCAAGCGTTGATGGACGAGTCTGGTGTGACTGAGTTCGTCGGCCGAGACGAACTCGTCGACATCTCAGCAAGGGTGCAGCTCGTCACCGGCCAGGGCACCGAGACCGTCAGCGTCTTCCTCGATAGGTCACCGTTCTATGCAGAGTCTGGTGGCCAGACCGGTGACACGGGAACGATCGTCACCGATACCGGCACCGCTCGTGTCATTGACACGGTGTACGCCCTTCCGGGAATGCATCGCCACGTCGTCGAGATCACGTCGGGCGAGGTGTTGCCCGGCCAGAACGCATCCGCTTCGGTCGACCTCAGCCGCCGTGACGCGATCCGACGAAACCACACAGGGACGCACGTGCTCCATTGGGCGCTGCGCGAGGTGCTCGGCGACCACGTGAAGCAACAGGGCTCCCATGTCGGGCCCGACCGCCTTCGGTTCGATTTCTCGCACTTCGAGCCGGTCACGGCTGAACAGGTCCAGGCCATCGAGGATCTCGCCAACGCTCAGATCCTGGCGAACCAGCCGACCGATCATCCCGAGGTCACGAAGGCGGAGGCGGAAGCGATGGGGGCGATCGCGTTCTTCGGCGACAAGTACGGAGAGATGGTTCGAGTCCTCCGTGCCGGGCCGACGCTCGAGTTCTGTGGAGGAACACACGTGTCGGCGCTGGGCGACATCGGCATGGTGAAGATCGTCAGCGAAGGTTCGATTGGTTCGAATCTTCGTCGAATTGAGGCGGTATCAGGTACCGGAACGCTCGATGTCCTTCGCGACGCTCAGGCAGTTGTCGACGACGCGGCAGCGCTGCTCAATGTGCAGAAGAGCGAGATCGTCGACGGTCTCGGGAAGCGGCTCGGCGAGATCAAGGATCTGCGGTCTGAAATCAGCGAGCTCAAGCGCCAACTGGCCGTTAGCCAAGCTGTCGAGCTCGCCGGCCGAGCTGTCGACTGCGTTGTCGTCGCTCGAGTCGATGGCCTGGCTCGCGACGAACTCAAGGATCTTGCCGTCGCACTCCGAGACCAGCCCGGTGTCGTCACCGTGGTACTCGGCGGAGCGCCAGCCGGTGGGGGAGCAGCTTTGGTGGCCGCGACCGCCGATAGCGAGGTGTCCGCCGGTGAGCTCATCGCTGATGCTGCGAAGGCAATCAAGGGTGGTGGTGGCAAAGGTGCCGATCTGGCGATGGCCGGCGGCAAGGACCCAGAAGGTGTGGATGCGGCGCTTGCTACCGCTCGCCAAGCTGCCGGTATCGCCTGAATGTCACGGTCGGCCATGGACCTGGGACACCGAGCATGACCATGCCCGGTCGGGCGGTCGGCATCGACTTTGGAACCCGACGAATCGGTGTTGCGGTGAGCGATGCGGGTCGAATGGTCGCGACTCCGTACGAGACCATCAAGCGGGTCGGGGACCGCACTATCGAGCATTCGAGGATCGAGTCGATCGTCGAGGAGGCAGGAGCGGTCGTTGTTGTCGTGGGATTGCCACGGTCGCTCGACGGAAGTGACGGTCATGCCGCGAAGTTGGTGCGCTCGGAGATCCGGGGCTTGGCCAAGCGCTTGTCGGTACCGATCGAGGAGTACGACGAACGATTCACGACCGTGACAGCCGAGCGGTCGCTGCGGATCACGGGAACCAAAGGCAAGGCGAAGCGCGACGTCATTGACCAGGTAGCGGCTGCAGTGCTCCTCCAGGGGTGGCTCGACGCTCTACAGTGACCGGGTGCCGCTGTTCGATCAAGATGATGCCGACTCACCAGGGACCACCCTGCACAGAGACGAGGTAGCCGAACAGGCTCGGCTGGCCGCCGAGACATCTCCATTGGAGTGGCAAGAGGACACCGACTTCTCTCGGGTCACTCCAGCCTGGTTCCGCGGTCTTCGTGCGCTCATTGCCGTGGGGTTGATCGCGTTCGTCTGCTTCACCGCGTACAACGGAATTCGGGACTGGTTCGAACGCCAGCTCGATCCCGTCGGTGAACCCGGAGAGACGATCGAGTTCATCGTGCCGGGCGGCGCAACCACTGCGGCCATTGGTCAGCTGCTCCAAGACGCCGAGGTGATCCCGAACAGCACGTTCTTCCGCTACTACGCCCGCTGGAAGGGCGAAGAGAACTTCCAGGCCGGCGAATACCCAATGCAGCTGAACTCTTCGGCCCAGGAGGCCATCGACGTTCTGAATGTTGGCCCGAAGCCCCAGGTCTTCGACAGGTTCCAGGTCCGTGAAGGCCTTTGGATGAGCGAGATCCTCCCGACGGTCGCCGGCCAGCTCGACAACGTCACTATTCAGGAGTTGGAAGCCGTTTTGCGTTCTGGGCAGCTCTCACCCCGTTATC
>CAZYLX010000429.1:0-3820 GCA_964648595.1 uncultured Acidimicrobiaceae bacterium | reverse complement strand
CCGGGAGGTCGTAGCGGCCGGCCTCGATCTCGGCCGATGCTGCCAACAGGGCGATCGAGCCGGAGGCGCACGCCGCCTCGTGCCGACCCGTCGGTAGCCCGCTGAACGCGGGGTCGACCTCGGTGAAGAACGCTCCGAGGTGACCTTGCATGCAGTAGAGCTCGGCTGCGAAGTTGCCGACGTGGGCGCTCTCGATGTCTTCGGCCGGCACGTCGGCTGCCTGCATGGCCCCGGTGACGGCCTCGCGCATCAGGGCGGAGAAATGCTTGTTCTCCTTGGTCCAGTTCCGACCGAAGTCGGTCTGATAGCCGCCAAGTACATAGACGTCTGGTGTGTTGCTCATTTTGGGGTCCTGTCTGCGATGTTGGGAGCGGCAGCGAGCAACTCGGGCTCGCCGAAAGCGAAACTCAGGCGGCGACGAAGAATCGGCCGGTGTTGATGGTCGGATGATGGAAGAAACGAGTATCGGGGGCAGCGTCGGCCAAGGCGGCAGGGACGCCGAGACCAGCTTCGCTGATCATCTTGGTCGCGTTGGTGAGCCCCATGGTGTCGACCAGCACAGATGGCGGGGCCCAGTTGAAGCCCATACCCATGATTCGGTCGATGTCGTTGATCGAGGCACACACCTCACCGACCCGCTCGAACGAGTAGGCGATGTAGCCGGCCATGATCTTTCGAGCCAACGCCGCCTCGGGCCCCGGTGCATCAACGAGGATCTGCAGACCCTCGACGTAACGAGCCTGGGCGTACATGTCGGCGATCTGGGCGACATGGGGCATGTCCGGGATGGTCACCGATGCCTCTGGAACGTAGTCACCGGTGGCGGGCACGAGGACCATGTTTCCCTCGTCACCCTTGGCGAAGAATCCTCCGCCGGTCTTGCGGCCGAGCACGCCGCTGTCGATGAGCGTTGCCATGTAGTCGGGCAGCTTCATCGTTTCGTGCACTTCGTCGTTGGTGTTCTCATAGACGTTGTCGACGATCGCCCGGTGTACGTCCCAGCCGACGAGGTCGATGGTCGCCAACGGGGTGAGGGCGCGGCCCGTGTATGGCCCGACGATGCGATCTACGAGCAGCGGGCCGAGGTCCTCCGCCATCTGGGCGCATTCATTGAGCACTTTGAATCCGACTCGGTTGCCAGCGAAGGCCGGCGTGTCCTCGGTTCGAACCATCTCGCGACCGAGGCGCTTGCGGCAGAAGGTCTCGAGGAAGTCGAGGACCGCCGGGTCGGTGTCGGCGTTCGGGATGAGCTCCGTGCCAGTGATCACGTTCGGTGGATTGAAGAAATGCAGACCGCAGAAGTTCGCTCGGAAATCATCGGACCGACCAGCAGCCAGGCCGTTGATGGACAAACCCGAGCTGACAGTTGCGACCATCGAGCCTGGGCGGCGGTGCGCCTCGATCAGGTCGAAGATCTGCTGCTTGATCGCCGGGTCTTCAGCGACGGCCTCGAACACGAGATCGGCCGTAGCCAGCGCTCCGGCCAGATCGTCTTCGTAGTTGCCGACCTCGGCCCGTGCTGCCAGCGAGTTCGAGCGAACCTGCGCGATGGCCGCTTGCAGGCCCTCTTCCGCCTTCTCTCGTGTCCTGGCCAAGAAGGTGACCCGAGGGACGGCCTGTGTGAACAGCGCCGCGCTGCCGAAGCCCATCGTCCCGTTTGCCCCAAGGACCACGACATGGTTCAGAGTCCGGTCTCCCGAACTCGACCCAGCCGATGCGGACATGACCGATCCACGCTGATCGTTACTCATAGGTAACAACGTTCCAGAACTTGACCAGCGGGTCAAGTCCTGGGAGTCCGGTCGAACCGTTAAGTTGCTCGGGTGTTGAGGCTGAGAGATCGTCGAGCGTTGCAGTCGGTGGCGACACAGTTCTTCGTGAACGGCGCGGTCGTTGGATCGATCCTGCCCCGCCTTCCCGAAATTCGAGACGCCATCGGAGCCGACGTTGGCACGCTCGGGCTCGTTCTCACCTTGTCCAGCCTGGGCGGATTGCTCGGGAGCGCCGTGTGCAGCCCGATCATCGAACGCTTTGGCACCAAGGCGGCCATGATCGGCGGTGGCAGTGCGCTGATTGCCACGCTCTTCATCATCGGTGCAGCCCGCTCCCCGCTGATGCTGTGGATCGGGCTCGGGGCCATGCTCTTCTTCGATGTGATCGCCGACGTTGCCATGAACATGCAGGCCTCGGCCATCAGCGCCCGTCGACAGGTCCCGGTCATGAACCGGCTCCATGGGTTGTGGAGCCTCGGCACCGTCCTCGGCGGGATTCTGGCCTCGGTCCTCGCCGCATCGGAGGTGGAACTTCAGTTCCACCTTGCTGCGGTCGCGCTTGTGCTCTTGGCGACCATGGCATTCGTTGCCCCCGGCCTGTTGCCGACAGAGGACGTGCGACACGAGCCAGAAACCACCACGGGACCTGCGGCCTCGACAGCCGGGCTTCTCGTCCTTGTCACGTTCGCGACCCTTGCAGCGATGGCAATGGTGATGGAGCAGATCGCCGGAGACTGGTCGGCATTGCGCCTCAGCGACGACCTCGGGCAACCAGCGGGAACGGCCGCCCTCGGATTTGTTGCCTACACCGTCGGCATGACCACGGGCCGGTTCATGGGTGACGCAGTCCTGGTGCGGATCGGCGAACATCGACTCATCCGTGTCGGTGTGATGGTCAACGCCGTTGGGCTTGCGATCGCATTCCTGATTGATCTCGTGCCTTTCACACTCGTCGGACTCGTTGTCGCTGGACTCGGGAACTCGGTTCTGTTCCCGATGCTCTACGACCAGGCGGCGAAGGCCCCGGGGAAAGCCGGCGCCGGGCTGGGTGCCATGGTTGCCGGCTCGCGCATTGGTGCCCTGATCGCCCCCGTTGCCGTCGGGACCATGGCTGCGACCGACGCCCTCTCCGTCGGCGAAGCCGTCGCCATCGTCACCATCCCGGCAGCTGCGGTGATTCTGATCGCCCGGACGCTTCAGGCCAATGCACAGCATCGGCCGTCCGCACTATCTTCACGGTGATGCCGGACGCCACCGCTTCCACCGAGCCACGAACAGAAACCGGATCTGCGATGTCGCCTGCCCATCCCCTGCTTGCTCCACTCGATCCTGTGCCGCCCGCGGTGCTCACCGACCAGCACCGCCAATGGATGTTGGCGAACATGATTGCCAGCCGCGTCTACTCCCAGCGAGTCTTCAATCTGCAACGGCAGGGTCGCGCCGGAACCAACGCTCCCGTCGACGGCAGCGAGGCCCTCCTGGCGGGAACGTCGCTGGCGCTGAACCCGACCACCGACTGGATCCTGCCGCAATACCGCGAACCTGTCGGTCTCGAGCGTTTCGGGCCAGACGTACTCGACCGGTATGTGCTCTACGCACTCGGCCACCCCGACGGCGGCAACATCCCCGAACCCACTCGCGTGTGGCCGCCACAGATCAGCCTCGCCACCCAGGTCCCTCATGCCGTTGGCTTGGCGTGGGGCATGAAGCAGCAGGGCAAGGAGGGATGCGTGCTCGTGTACCTCGGCGACGGGTCCAGCTCGGAGGGTGATTTCTACGAGGCCTGCAACTTTGCTGGCGTACTCGATGCTCCGGTCATCGTCGTGGTGGTCAACAACGGCTGGGCCATCTCCACTCCGGTCACCAGTCAGACTCGGGCGAAGAACTTCGCCGAGAAATCCCATGCGTTTGGCATTCCTGGGGTCACCGTGGACGGCACCGATCCTGTTGCCGTCTTCGAGGCGACCGCAGATGCGAGGAGCCGAGCCGTTGCCGGCGCAGGGCCAACACTGATCGAGGCGGTCACCTATCGGCTCGGACCCCACACC
>CAZYLX010000428.1:0-3833 GCA_964648595.1 uncultured Acidimicrobiaceae bacterium | reverse complement strand
CAGGGGTTGCGGGGCACGTTCTGGATCGGGATATTCGTCATCTTCATCACGTTCCCGATGGGAATCGCGGCAGCGATCTATCTCGAGGAATACGCCAACGACACGTGGCTCACACGAATCATCAACGTGAACATCCGAAACCTGGCCGGTGTCCCCTCGGTTGTCTACGGAATTCTCGGGTTCACGATCTTTGTCGGTTTACTCGATGGAGTGTTCGGTGACGTCGACAACTCGTTCGGCAAGACCACGGCTGCTGGTGGACTCACCCTGGCCGTGCTCTCGTTGCCGATCGTCATCATCACTGCATCCGAGGCGATTCGGGCCGTCCCCGATTCGCTCCGCGAAGCTGGTTACGGCGTTGGTGCTACGAAGTGGGAAGTGGTCCGGAGCCACGTTCTGCCCTATGCGGCACCCGGAATTCTCACCGGAACGCTTCTTTCGTTGGCCCGAGCGCTTGGCGAGGCAGCCCCCCTGATTCTCGTTGGGGCGATCCGTGGCCGGCTGGGATCCCGAGCCGGTTTCTTCGACCTTGACCAACTGGGTGAGCAATTCACCGCAATGCCGATTGTGATCACCGAATACGCTACGAAGCCGGGAGCCGACTGGGTGCCGGTGACATCGGCAGCCATCGTGATCCTGCTCGTGGTCGTGTTGGCATTCAACGCAGCTGCGGTGTTCCTACGGAATCGTTTCGAACGGAATCGTGAGGGCTGAGGCGACATGACCGAACTCATCAAGAACGGCACAACCATGAACGACGCACCAGACAACGAGGATGCACAGCCCGACGGTGGTGTCGGTGGCGATCCCGATGTGATCATCGACGTCGATGACGTCTCTGTCTACTACGGCGACTTCCGAGCCGTCCGACACGTGAACTTGCCGGTCCTCGAGCACGAGATCACGGCGATGATCGGGCCATCGGGTTGCGGGAAATCCACCTTGCTGCGAAGCCTGAACCGGATGAACGATCTCATCCCTTCTGCACGCGTCGAAGGCAGCGTTTCCTATCTGGGCATCGACTTGTATGGGCCGAAGGTCGACCCGGTCGAGGTGCGCCGCCGTATCGGCATGGTGTTCCAGAAACCGAATCCGTTCCCGAAGAGCATCTATGAGAACATCATCTTCGGTCCGAAGATCGCCGGTGTGCCGAAGGGCGAATTCGACGAGTTGGTCGAGACGTCGTTGAAGGCGGCGGCACTCTGGGACGAAGTGAAGGATCGGCTCCACGATTCGGCGCTCGGTCTTTCTGGAGGCCAGCAGCAACGACTGTGCATCGCTCGAGCGATCGCTACCACGCCTGATGTCCTGTTGATGGATGAACCGTGCTCGGCACTCGATCCGATCGCCACCGGCCGAATCGAGGATCTCATGCAGGATCTGAAGAGCCGATACACGATCGTGATCGTCACCCACAACATGCAGCAGGCGGCCCGGGTGAGCGATCGCACCGCTTTCTTCACCACTGAGGTCAACGAGGAGAGCGATCGCCGCACCGGCATGCTCGTCGAGTTCGCCTCCACCGACAAGATGTTCTCCAACCCCGACGACCAGCGGACCGAGGACTACGTCACAGGACGCTTCGGCTGATGTCTGCGACCCGCCTGCGATACTTGGTGACCGGCGACAATATCTACCTGGCCGAGGAGGTCGGATCATGACCGAAGAGCCCGTTCCCCCCGTTGCTCAACCGCAAGAGCATCGGTTGCGCTTTCACCAGCAGCTCGAGGAGGTCGTCAACGACGTCGTCCGGCTGGGTGCCATGGTGTGTCAGACCGTGCCCCGTGGGACCAATGTCCTGCTCGGCGGCGAGTTGCACGAGGCACAACGGCTCATCGAGGACGATGATGCGATCGATCGCCTCGCCGTGAGCATCGAGGAGCGCTGCTACTCGATCATGGCTCGCCAAGCACCGATGGCCGGCGAGCTCCGTCGATTGATCACGATCACCAAGTTGGTCGCCGAGCTCGAACGCTCGGCCGATCTCATGGTGAACGTGTGCAAGGCAGCTCGCCGGATGTACGGCGCTCCGATGAGCCCCAAGGTGCGTGGGGTCGTTGCCGAGATGTCGAAGGAGGCCCACAAGCTGCTGAGTCTTTCGATCGATGCGTTCGTCGACGAGAACGAGGCCCTGGCCAGCGCTCTCGACGACATCGATGATCAACTCGATCAACTGAACCGCGACATGGTCGAAGCCATCTTCGACGCTCACGCCGACGGTCAGATCGATCTGCAGTCTGCGGTCCAGCTGGCTCTTGTTGCTCGGTACTACGAGCGGATCGGAGACCACGCAGTGAACGTCGGGCAGCGGGTGACTTACATGGTCACGGGCTGGTTGCCCGAGCACGCCACTGTTGAAGAACGAGATAGCGCAACGGAGTCCGAAGAAGGCTCAGGGGAGTCCTGACTGCAGATGTGGTGGCTCGCTGTGCTCTGTCTTGTGATTGGCGGAGCTGTGGGCGTGTGGCTCGGCCGTCGCCGTGCTCCAACACCCCCGGGGTCGCCGATGGTCGAGAATCCGCCGGCACCGCCGGATTCAGAACAACGACTCCTTCGTATCGTCGAGGCCCTTCCACTGGGTGTCCTTGTCTTCGATGAAGTGGGCCGGCAACTGTTCGCGAATGGCGCGGCGACTCGTATCTCTGAGGATCGGCTCCACAACGTCCTGGTGATGTCGGCGATCGAAGAGCTGGTTGCCGAGGCATCGAGTAGCTCCGATCGCGCTTCTCAGCGAATGCTCGAGCTGTACGGACCTCCAAAGACCTATCTGTCGATTCGCGGTGTACCGGTCGAGGCGAGCGTGGTGGGTCAGACGGCCGTCGTTGTCACAGTCGAAGACGTAACGGACCTCCGTCGTGCCGACTTGTTGCGACGTGACTTCGTTGCCAACGTGAGTCACGAGCTCAAGACCCCGATTGGCGCGATCAGTGTGCTGGCCGAGACGCTGCTCGATGTCGATGACCCCGCGGTGAGCCGGCGCTTGGCCTCCCGCCTGCAGAACGAGGCACTGCGACTGGCCTCGATGGTCGACGATCTGCTCACGCTCGCTCGGATCGAGTCCGGTGAACACATCGAAGTCACGAGTGTTCGGGTCGACGATGTCTTGGCTGCTGTGGCCGGCCGTACCGGCTTCGTGTCGGAAGCCAGGTCGGTCGAACTCGTTGTTGACATCGAGCCGCCGGACCTGAAGGTGATGGGCGACCGAGTCCAGCTGATCTCCGGCCTCGGCAATCTCGTCGACAACGCTGTCAAGTATTCAGGCGAAGCAACGACCGTCACGGTGACGGCCCGAACTCATGCCGACCGGACAACGATCTCCGTCGAGGATCAGGGCATCGGAATCCCGGAAGCTGATCTGGAACGAATCTTCGAGCGGTTCTATCGAGTCGATCGAGGTCGGAGCAGAGAAACGGGGGGCACGGGGCTTGGTCTCTCGATCGTGCGGCACGTGTTGCTGAATCACCGCGGATCAATCGACGTCACGTCGGTCGAGGGCGAGGGGACGACGTTCGTGATGACCCTGCCCGCAGCTCCAGCGATTGCACACGTAGAGAAGATCCAGAGGAGTGCAGATGTCGGCTGAGCGTGTCTTGGTGGTCGAGGACGAAGAAGCCTTCGTCGATGCCTTGACCGTCGCATTGACTCGTGAGGGCTTCCAGATCGACGTTGCACGAGACGGTGCTGAGGCGCTCGAGATGTTCCGGGCCGATGAACCCGACCTCGTGCTCCTCGATCTGATGCTGCCCAGAGTGTCGGGTGTCGACGTTTGTCGGGAAATCCGGGCGACGTCCAAGGTGCCGATCATCATGGTCACCGCGAAATCCGATGAAATC
>CAZYLX010000427.1:0-3838 GCA_964648595.1 uncultured Acidimicrobiaceae bacterium | reverse complement strand
CTCATGGCCCATGGGTTGTTCTGCTGCCCCAGGGCGTGGAAGGCCGAGCCGAGCTCGGATGGGAAGTCGGCATCCATCAAGGTGAGATGGCGCCGCATGTCGAGGATCTTGTCAAGGATCTCGATGTTGACGGGGCAGATCTCGTCGCACGCTTTGCAGCTCGTGCAGGCCCAGACCTCTTCGGCCGTGATTCGTTCGAAAACGGAGTCGGACTCGACCTTGATCTCGGCAATCACGCCAAGCGGTGGCGAGACCGCTGGTGAACCCGTGCGGCTCATGACCTCGCCGGTCTTCAGCACGATCTCGCGAGGATCGAGCGGCTTGCCCGTTGCGTGGGCTGGGCAAACCGAGGTGCAACGCCCACACATCGTGCAGGCATCGGTGTCCATCAGCTGCTTCCACGTGAAGCTCGGAATCGTGTTGGCACCGAACGACTCCAGTTCGGACTCGCCAGCCACAAGATCGGGCATGGCCTTCATCGCGCCCTTCGGGCGCTCACGATCCGACAGGTACATGTTCAGCGGCGAGGTGAACATGTGCCGCATCATTGTTCCCGGGATGATGACCAGGAACGCACAGAAGCTCAGCACGTGAGCGATCCACCAGCCCTGATGCCACCCGGCCAGATTGTCGAGACCGTCGACCAGCTGGGCCAGCGGGTAGCCGATGACGCTCCACTTCTCGAACTCGGGCGAGTCCTGCTCGGCAATGCGGAAGGCTTCGGCGCCAAAGCCGGTGAGACCGATCGACAACAGCACACCGTTGATGATGAGGTGCTCGGGCTTGGACTTGATCGCGATGCGATAGGGCCGCCAACTGCGAGGCCCGTACCGGCGAGCGATGGCGAGCAACATGCCGGCGACGAAACCGGCGCCTGCGAGGTCACCGATGAGTGCATAGGCCCGGTAGACGTCGCCGTTCAGGAACTTCAGATCCTCTGGGACCTGGTGATTGATCTCGAGCACGGTTGTGACGCCGAGCAGGATCAGGAAATTGAAGTAGATGAGGGCGTGCATGATGCCAGCACCCGGCTCACGGATGAGGGTCTGCATGTAGACGCCGGAGCGGAAGTCGGCCATCCGCTTCTTGAAGTTCTTCGGTGTTGTCGACCGGTCGTCGGGTGCGCCCCGTTCCCAGTTCTTCACCCGGTAGCTCAGCTGCACCGAACCCCAGAGGATCAGGAGCGGAATGACCGTGTAGAAGGCGAGCTTCAACGGCGACGGGATGTTCTCGAAGACTTCCCGTTGTACCTCGGAGTCATCGTGGAACTCGAAGATCGATGCGGCGATGCCTGACAACACGGTCACACCGGCGATCAGCGCCCCGGCGGCGATCCAGAGTTGATTGGCTTTGACCCGGCCAGAGCCTTCAGCGGTGGCGGTCAGTTCTTCTGATGCGGGAGCGTCCATAGCGCCCCACAAGCTAGTACCTCCGCCGGTTCATCCCCCAGCCGTTGTCCCAGGGGACAGCCACACACCCTCGAGAGCGCGCGCCTGCGTTCGCGGTGGAGCCCTCAGACCCCGGTTGCCCCGGTCCCGGGCATGCCCCCATCGAGCTCAGCTCGCGCTGCATCCAGCAGGTCGAGGCGTTCGGAGAGCTCGGCCAACTGAGCCTGCACGTCCCCGGAGGAGAGCTCGGCCGAGCGTTGAATGAGTTGAGCCGACACGTTCTCGATCTGGTCGACCGCAGTGCCAAGCTCCGCTATTGCTGGCCCCTTCAGGCGAGGAGCTAGATGCGAGGCGGCAACCAACTGTTGCTCGATCTTGAGCGCTTCACGCTCGACGACGTCGACGTTGGCCGTGACCAGGCCGTCGTTGTCGGTCGCAGCGCGCAGACCGGACATCGCTTCACCGAGGCGGCGATGCATCTTGGCCTCGGGTGTGTGGGACCCAACCCAATCGAGCGGGGCCGAGCTGGCGATTCCAGGGACGATCTCTTGACTGCGACGGGCGTTCCGCTTGACTCGGTCGGCGCCGAGCAGGAACATCGCCGCCCCCGCAGCGGCAGTGACGGCCGCGATGATCAGAACAGCGAAGAGGAAGCCGCTCATCCGCCGGCCACCGATCGAATGATCAGCAGAATCACGATGAGGGTCACGACGGCGGCAATGGCAAAGCCGATCTTGACCTTGCTCCATGGTCGTTGGCCATGGACTTCGCCGGTCACACCGTTCATGAACACCTGCCACGGTTGCCCGTTGTAGAGCACCGTCAGCAACCAGATCGGCAAGAGGACGTGCTTGTAGGCGACTGCAGACAGCTGCGTGTTCTTGCGATCGATGATCTGCTTGTCGCCGCCGATGTCGCGGCGGATTGTCGAATCGATTTCGCTGGCCATGCGCACCTTGGCCCGGTCGAAGCATTCGGTGACGTCGTGGTCGTAGGTCCGGCTCAAGTGCCCCGCCATGTAATCAGGCTGAAAGGGCTGCAGCGCCTGCGTAGGCCACGGCTCGAGTTCATGGACATGTTTCGATTCGAATCCCGTGTTGGCGAGGATTGTCATGTCGTCGAATTCGTTGTGCACGTTGCCGGCGACCTGACGCCACCGCGTCTCGGTGACCGTGCGTCTGCTTTTTCCGCTGCCGACAGTGCGGGTGTGGGTGGTTCCGCGTTGGCCCTGGTAGGAGGTCGCCGCCCTGGCGTCGTAGGTGAAATAGGCGGCATACACGCTGGAGAATGCACCGTTCGTCGAGTACTTCTTGAACTCTGTGGGAGCGAACCAGCGCTTGTTCACCCATGCCTCGAGCAGCAGTTCGGCCGCCTTGTCATCGATGGTGAACGGCAGGACACCGTCGACTTCGAGGCGGTCGGGTGCCTCATGGACGTCGGCCCGCTGCACCGGGGTCGCGCAGAAGGGGCAACGGGTTGCCGTTGTGCTCCCGATGAAGGTGGTGTGGCCGCCGCAGTTCTGACAGATGACCTCCTTCTCCCCCTCGATGTGGCTCTTGCCCTTGCCGGCCAGGGTCATGAGGGCGAGTTGGTCAAGAGAGTTCTCGTCGACCGAGGCACCGTGTTCGTGCACGATCTCTTCTTGGCTTCCACAGTGGGGGCAGACCAGCTTCTGGGCAGCGATGTCGAATACGAAGTTGCCTCCGCAGTTGGGGCACGGCCGAACACCGACGCCCTGTCGGTCGTTGTAGGTCTGTGGCTCGTCAACGACCTCAGCCTGAACCGGCATGGCTGGCGGTCCCGGCGTGGCTGGCCGCGGTGCTGGCATGGCCGGTGGTGCTGGCATGCTCGGGCGCGTCGGAGGAGACGGAACCCGAGGCGGCTGGTTGTTGCCAGGGTGCTGGGGCGGCTGCACCGATCCGTCCATCGACCGCTCCTAGCTCGTCGGCGGGACGGGCGGTGGTGTGCCCCGGTCAGGAAGAGGTGGTGGTGCGACGAAGAGTTCACCGAGGGCGACAAGCTCGTTGGCCGCCACCCAGCCCGCCATGCCGTTGGTCCACACGAGATCGGCGGGTTTCATGTCGCCGTTCACAAGACCGGCACGCATCTGTTCCATCGTGAACGGTCCGGCCTGCTGGCCGTTGAGCGCCACGTGGTACGAGGGGAGCGGAGGTGGAGCGGCGGCCGCGGGCGCTGGTGCGGGGCCTCCGAGGGATCCACCCATGGTCTGCGCCATCTGGTTCGCCATTGCCAGGCCCATGCCCATGCCCATCATGTCGCCCATGGTGCCGCCACCACCCGGGTTGCTCGCAGCTGCGGTCATGGCATCCGCGGCAGCGACTTGTTGGAGCTTGCCGACATCGCTCACATTGTCGATGTAGCCAGAGGTTTCAACGCCCTTGGCGACGCCGCGGGTCATGGCTTGTGTGATCTCCTCCGGGAGAGAGATC
>CAZYLX010000426.1:0-3839 GCA_964648595.1 uncultured Acidimicrobiaceae bacterium | reverse complement strand
GTCGGTGGGCCTCGATGCGGTACTTGTCGAGGAGACCAAAGACGACCCGTTTCAGCTTCTTGCGCTCGGCGCAGCGGCAACCTCGAGCATTGGCATCGGTACGTCGGTCGCGATGGCCTTTCCTCGGAGCCCGACGGTCACGGCGATGTCGGCGTGGTCGCTGCAGAAGTTGTCCAACGGCCGTTTCGTTCTCGGTCTCGGATCTCAGGTTCGAGCTCACGTCGAGCGGCGATTCGGCCTGCCGTGGCAGGCCCCTGCTCCGTGGATGCGGAGCTACGTGCAGGCCATGCGTGCGGTGTGGAAGACCTGGCAGACCGGTGAACCTCTTCGCTTCGAAAGCGAGCACTATCGGCTCGATCTGATGGTGCCCTTGTTCGATCCGGGGCCGATCGATCACCCGGGGATTCCGATCCACATTGCTGCCATCGGCCCCAACATGGTTGGCGTGGCCGGGGAAGTGGCAGATGGTGTTCGGCTTCATCCGGTGTGCACGCCCGACTTCATCGATCAGGCCGTGCTGCCGGCGTTGGCCAAGGGTGCCGATCGGGGCGATCGGGATGTATCTGAGGTCGAGGTGTGCATGAAGCCCTTGATCGGGACAGCGCCCACAGCTGTCGCTCTCGAGGTGGTAACGGCAACGGTTCGCCAGCGAGTGGCGTTCTATCTTTCGACTCCGTCGTATCGGCGGACGTTCGAGCTGCACGGTTGGGGAGAGATCGCCAGAGAGGCATCGACGCTCTCGAGAGCGAAGAGGTGGGAAGAGCTACCCGATCTCGTCTCTGATGAGATGTTGCACACCGTTGCCACCATCGGCACCCACGCGGACATCGCAGACAAGCTCCGCGATCGCTACGTCGGGCGGGTCGACCGCATCGAATTCTCGATCCCTGTCAGCAATGACTCCGACGCGGAAACTCTGCGGAGCCTCCTTGCAGCAGTGAAGGCCTGAGGGCATCGGTCAACGTCTCCGGCGCACGCCCTCGGTCCAACCGGGGGCTGAGCGAGTCGAAACTGAGGGTCACAAACCCGGGGTTCAGAGAGCCGTTGATCGCTGCGCTCACAACGTCCGGGTGTACGCCTTCGGCGTACGTGGAGTTGATCGCTGCGCTCACAACGTCCGGGTTTGGATGATCGCTATTTGAGGAGGGCGCGGACGGCGGTGAGGGTGTCGGCTGACGCGGGGTCCCTATCGTGGCGGTAGCCGCGAATTCTGGCGAAGCGAAGTGCGACTCCGCCCGGGTATCTCGTTGACCGCTGGGCACCGTCGAGCGCCACCTCGACAACGAGATTCGGCTCGACAAACACCGTATGGCCGGTGCTGCTTCTCCGGGTCTCTCGGGCCAGTAGCGCCTCGGTCTGCCATGTCAGGGTGGCGTCTGTCATGCCCTTGAACGTCTTGCCCACCATCACTGGCTCGCCGGTTTCGGGGTGAAGCGCCCCGAGATGGAGGTTCGACAACCAGCCCTGCCGTCGGCCGTGGCCCCACTCGGCTGCGAGCACGACAAGGTCGAGCGTGTGAACCGGTTTGACCTTCCGCCAGCTCTTGCCACGCCGTCCCGCCTCGTACACACCGTCGATGGCTTTCACCATCACGCCCTCGTGACCGGCCGCAATCGCGGCATCGAGATGGGCAGCCGCTGTCGACGGATCTGCGGTCTCCACGGAGGGAATGCCGTGCTGGCCGACCAGCTCGGTCAGCCTTCGTGTTCGCTCGCTCAGTGGGGTGTCGAGGAGTACCTGGTCATCGATCACCATCACATCGAAGAAGAACGGACGCAGGCCGCCCCGCGAAGGCGCCCTGGGCGCCGGCGATTCCTGGCCGACGGCGCTGGCGGTGTCCTGGAATGCCAGGGGAGCGCCGTCGGCGTCGAGCCCGACGACCTCGCCGTCGAGAACGAGTTGGTCGGCGTCGAAACTCCGCACAACATCAACCACGACGGGTACTCGCGCCGTGATGTCGTTCAGGTTTCTCGTGTAGACCCGAACCTCTTCGCCGTCGCGGTGGACTTGAATCCGGGCGCCGTCGAGCTTCCATTCGACCGATGCCATCCCCGTCGACTCGATCGCATCGGCTACCGAGTCGGCGGTGCTGGCCAGCATCGGTCCGATCGGCCGTCCGACAGTCAGGGTCACGGCTTCGAGCCCGGCGACGCCGTGAGTCATGGCGATCGCGGCTGTGGCGGCTAGATCACCCCTGAGCATTGTCGCTCGGCGGAGGAGGGGCTTCGCAACATCGGCTGCGATCGCTACGCCGTCGCTGATGACCCCGGCCAGCGCCCCTTGCCGTACCTCGCCCAGCAGCACTTGCTGAGTGAACTCCAGCTCGGTCGTTGTCGCCCGGACGAGGACGTCGCTCAGGATGTTTGCTCGGGCTTCCATCGAACCTTCGCCGGTCGTGGCGGCGATCGTCGACAGCATGTCGTCGATGTCTCGCACCGTCAGGCTTGCTTCGTCGCAGGGAACGAGGTCGAGCGAACTGAGGGCGGCCCAACCAATCCCGATCCGACCCTGCTGTGGCTGCCCGAGCATCAAAGCGACGACGATCTCGAGATCGTTGGGTGCCACCTGACGAAAGAGCTCGGCCAATCGGGTGGTCTTCTCGCCCCGTTTCGATGTGGCGGCGACCTCGCGGGACGCGTCGGCCAGAAGGCGCAGGGGTGTAGCGCTCGTAGGACTTGGCGGCTGCTCGGCCTCTGCCGGCCCGGGAGTCATTCGCCCAGTGTGGCTCACCAGCTTCATCCGGCGTACGGTCACCGGCCATGATCCTCGAATCGATGACCGCCGATGTCGGCGAGTTCGCACGACGCACCGGTTGGGAGGCGAAACCAGAAGGGCTCTGCAAAGGCGATCTCTGTTTCCCCGCTCCCAATGCCGTCAATGCCGATGGCTCCCTCTCCATCGCTGCGGTCTCCGAGCGACTTGGCATGCCGCTGGTGACCGATGAGGCCAGTGGCCTCATGGCACTTGGCCCGGAATCCGGTGGCAGGGCACTCTCCACGGCCACCGTGCCGGACATCGCGTTGCCTGACGCCGATGGCAATCCGTTCTCCCTCTCGTCGCTACACGGTCGGAAGGTTCTGCTCGTCGCCTGGGCGTCGTGGTGAGCCTGCCGAGCCGACTTGCCCGTGTGGCAGGCATTGCAGGAAGAACTCCACGGTGCCGGTCTCACCGTCGTCACCGTTGCCCTCGACATCGACCCCGAGAAAGCCCGGCCTTGGATCGAGGCCGTAACGCCCTCTGACGGCGCGCCGGCCCTCGTCACACTCATCGACTCCTCGCACAGCATCAACGAACTCCTCGGCATCAACAACGTTCCGATGGCGGTCTGGATCAACGAGGACGGTCGGCTCGTTCGGCCCGCCGAGAACGCACGGATCGAAGAGAGCGCGTACGCCAAGATCGAGATCACGGCGGACCTTCCAGAACGTACGCAGGTTGCCCTGACCGAGCTCCAGAAGCTGCCAGACACAGGCAAGGACTACCGCGCGGCCATCGTCGATTGGGCGACCAGCGGCGCAGCAAGTCGATTCGCGCTTTCCGCTGACGAGGTCATCGAACGATCGCAGCCCCGTTCGCGAGATCACGCGGAAGCGGCAGCGTGCTTCGAGCTTGGCCAACACCTGTATCGCACGACTGGTGACAAGGCAGTCGCCGTTCCGTGGTGGAAGAAGGCTCATGCCCTCGACCGCGGCAACTGGACATACAAACGCCAGGCCTGGACTCTCGAGTCCACACCGGATGGCGAGCCCTCGGATCTTGCGCAGGAGGTCGGCGACACCTACGGAACCTCGTGGCTCGACGATCTCCTCGCCACCGGCGGTGGCGACAACTACGGCACC
>CAZYLX010000425.1:0-3851 GCA_964648595.1 uncultured Acidimicrobiaceae bacterium | reverse complement strand
GATCGCTTGAAGACCATGCGCTGCCTTGGATTGCCGCTTGCGGGTCCATCGGCATGAACGATGCCAGGCATGAGGGATCGGGAGCCCGCTGTCAGACGACATCGCCCGTCAGACGACTTTGCCGGCAAGCCCGTCGGCGCCGCCGCCCTTGTCGCGCCGCTCGCGGAGAAGCGCCTCCTGGACAATCGTTGCCACGTGGGACCCGGCATCGTCGAAGACATTGCCGACAGTGAGCCCCCTGGCCTCGACCAGACTGTGACAGACGACGTCGGCCAGCAACCACTGCGTTGGGTCGACAGGACGGTGGAAATAGATGGAGTGGTCGAGCGAGGCACCGCTGAACACCTGGTGAGATTCCTCTCGACTGGCCACCTGGTGCGGGTGCGTCGCACGAACCGCACCAGTCGGGACCGAGTCGGAGATGAACGCGAGGCCGCACAAGCTGAGCGCAGGGTCATCGGAACCAACGACATCAGCGAGCCGGATCCACATCGTCAACCGGCCGTGCGTGCTGCCGACGGCACGGCGATCGAGCATGTTGCCCCAGCCGGTGTTCTCGAGCTCATCGGGGTGCGGCAGATCGGCTGGCATCTCGACCACTTGCACCGCAGGTGAATCCTCGCCGATGTGGAATGAGCACGAGAGGTTGAAGATGGCGCCATTCGATTGGCGAGCAACAACTCGGCGGGTGATGAACGATCGCCCGTTGCGGATCCGATCGACCTCGAAACGCACCGGTTCGTTGCTGGTCCCGCCGCGGATGAAATAAGAGTGGAGAGAGTGGCAGCCATAGCCGTCCGGAACGGTGAGTTGCGCTGCTCGAAGAGCTTGGGCGACGACCTGCCCTCCGAAGAGACGACCCCAGGGATAGCGAGGAGCTGAAGCTACGAAAGTATCCGGGCCGTGAGGCTCAAGAGTGATGAGCTCGGCAAACGAGATGTCATTGATGCTCATCGGATTCTTGCCGGCAGATGCTTCCATCGGATCAGACCTCAGCTTCTGGGGTGACAGCAAACGCGCGGAGCTCGTCGAGCGTCATCCACTCGAGCATGGCGGCGTGTGTGGCTTCGAGAACGACCTTCGGCGCAGCATCGGCGTCGTACGCGTCCTTCCACCGCTCCGCGCACAGGCACCACTGATCTCCGGGTTTGAGGCCTTGGAATCCGTACTGCGGCATCGGGGTCGCCAAGTCGTTGCCGGCGGCGCGGCTGAACTCGAGGAACTCGGCGGTCACTCGGGCACATACGACATGGACCCCCTCGTCGCCGGCTCCGGTGTTGCAACAACCGTCCCGAAAGTAGCCGGTGAGCGGATCTCGGGAGCAGTCAAGGAGTTCGGTCCCGAGCACGTTCTTGGCCATCGAGCCAGTATGCACGGAACCGCCGCCGTACACAGAACTCTCAGGTACAGCAAGGCATCGGCCGATACCAGAAGGGTGAATCCGGTGTTCCTCACCCTGAATCTCACGGTGATCGTCTGCGTCTTGGTCGTCGTCGTGGCCATCCGGCTCCGCCGTCCCGAGGTGGGAGACGTCGAGTTGCCGAGCTCGATTCGGCCCGACCGTTCCGGCGAGGAATTGACCGATCTCGTGACCGAGTGGGCGAGAACCACTGGCGTGTTGAGCGACACCAGCAGCGCCGGCGACAACGCCAGCAACGCCGCTCGCGACGCCAGTAGTGCCGGTGACGTCACCCAACGTGAGGGTTGACGCGCATACGCTGGTCCGGTGTTCGGTCGATCCGCTCGCCGCTACGGCCTCACTTGTGCCCTGCTCTTGATCGCCGCGGCGTGTGCAAGCACGCCTCGGGTCGAGCTTGCTGCTGGCGAACAGGCCCTCGGCGAGCTCCCGCCGTCCGCCAGCTCGGCAGCGGCCGAGCCCGCTCCAGCATCGGTCGCGTCTGACTCAGCACGGGGTGGCGCCAAGGAGGCTGATCCCGCACCCAGCCCCTCGACCACGACGGCTGAGCAGCCGCCGGGGAGCGCTGAGTTGCTGGCGGGCGGTGTCGACCCGGCGACGCTCACCATGACCCCTGATGGTGACTACGCCATTCAGGCAACCCCCGAACCGTTGCGCGATCGCAGGCTGCCAACCTCTCTGAGGCTGACGCCACCAATCGGCGACAGCTTCGCGTTCACCATCGGCACACTCGTCGGGGATCCCTTGTATCGCTCGACATGGAACGAAAAATGCCCTGTCCCCGTTGACGGGCTGCGATACGTGACGGTGTCGTTCTGGGGCTTCGATGGCCTCCACCACACGGGAGAACTGATCGTCGCCGCTGAAGAGGCTGAGGGCATCGTCTCTGTCTTCCAACGACTCCATGCCATCCGCTTTCCCATCGAGGAGATGCGAATCGTGACCCCGGCCGACGTCGTTGCCCGGCGGACGGGCGATGGAAACAACACGGCGTCGTTCGTGTGCCGGTCCGTCACCGGCGGCTCCCGATTCTCCGAGCACGCCTATGGCCTGGCGGTCGACATCAATCCGTTCCACAACCCCTATCAGCGCGACGATCTCGTGATCCCAACGCTGTCATCGTCGTACCTCGATCGCAGCAAGACGCTGCCGGGAATGGTCGTTGTCGGCAACCCGGACGGCGACGAGGTGATCGCCGCCTTCGCAGCCATCGGGTGGTCGTGGGGTGGAAACTGGTCGTCGTTGAAGGACTACCAACACTTCACGAAGAACAACCGCTGAGACCGGTGGAACTAGGAGGCCGACAGGTCGAGCGTCCGGTCGATGGCGAGATGACCGAGGAAGGCCCGATCGTGGCTGACGACGAGGAGCGTTCCGCGAAATCGGTCGAGCGCTGATTCGAGCTGTTCGATGGCTTCGAGGTCGAGATGGTTGGTCGGTTCGTCGAGCACCACGGTGTTCACGCCACGAAGCTGGAACGCAGCCAGCAGCGTCCGCGTTCGCTCCCCCGGAGACAACTGGGCGGCCGGCCGCTGGACATGATCGGTGGAGAGGCCGAACTTGGCCAGCGTGCTCCTGCACTCCTGAACCGTGAGCCCGGATTGCTCCTCGACCAGATCGAGGGGCGACCCGGTAAACGCTCGCCGCTGATCGATCACCCCGAAGTTGACGGAAGGACCGACACGACGGCCTCCTGATGCGAGGGGGAGCTCGCCGAGCAGCGCAAGCAAGAGCGAGGTTTTCCCTGATCCGTTCGCCCCTGCCAGATGCAGGCGCTCGCCGGCCGTGACCGTCACATCGAGCGGCCCGATATGGAAGGACCCTCGCTCGATCACTGCCTGGTCGAGCCGCACCACCACGTCTCCGGAGCGCTCCCCCTCACCGAAGTCGAACTGGAGCCGCCAGGGTTGCCACGGCTTGTCGACAATGTCGAGGCGTTCGATGGCCCGCTCGGTTCGCCTCGCCCTGGCCGCCAGATTCTCGCTGGTCTCGATGGCGTAGTTCCGTACGGCCTTGTCGTTGTCGCGGGGGAAACGCGCGGCGCGGTTGGCTCCCTTGCTGGCCCACGACCGTTCGGTCCTGGCCCGGGCCTCGAGCCCCTGCTTCTTCTGCTGGTAGTCGCCGAAGGCTCGTTCCTCGTGCGCTCTGGCAATGGCCCGCTCGTCGAGATACGAAGACCATCCGCCGGTGAAGTGGTTGATTCGCAGGGTGTGGGGGTCGATCTCGATCACCGCATTCACGGTTCGTTCCAACAAGCGTCGGTCGTGGGACACGACAACGAACGGGGCCGCCGTGTCCGCCAGGATGCTTTCGAGTTGTTCAATGCCGGCAAGATCCAGATCGTTTGTTGGCTCGTCGAGCAGCAACAGGTCGAACTCTGCGAGCTGAAGCGCAGCAAGCCCAATACGACCGCGCTCCCCACCGGACATCACCT
>CAZYLX010000424.1:0-3852 GCA_964648595.1 uncultured Acidimicrobiaceae bacterium | reverse complement strand
CGATGACGCCATCGCCATCGGCATCGGCATCGAGGACGGCGACCTCGGTGCCCGCTGAATCGTTGGAATCTGCTGTCGCCTGATTCTCGAGTTGCACGGCCGGCTGTCCTCCGACGTCGCTCGCGTCTGACCCTCGTGACCGTGTCGAACGTTCGATCGGATGCAAGTCGAGCTCGATCGACGAACGTGTGCCTGAACCGCAAGTCTCCTGTTACGCCACGAGTGTCTCTCATTCCAGGGACACGCCATCGGGTCAAACGTCTTGAAGATCGCGGTACATGATGTGGACGGGGACCAGGCCCTCAACGGAGTGTCTGAATGCCCTGGGTACGGCGCCCACGATCGTGAATCCGAGCGATTCCCACAGGCTGATCGGCCGAGCGTCGAAGGTCGCATCCTGGAAGTTCCTGACTGACGCGAATGGTCGGTGATCGTCCTAGACGGCCGAGTCGATCGCTCAGGACTGAGCGAACGTTCCCCACTCGCCCTCGCCGGGCACAACCTCAGCGTTGCCCCAGTGCTCGACGACCCTCCCGATCTCGAGGCGGAAGAGGTCGACCTTGGCCACGGGCGTGCTGCCGCGTCGCGCCTTGCACAACGTTGCCACGAAGTTCCCCTGCCCGACCAGGAGCGTGATCTCGTCGTAGGTCTCGGGCATCTGCTCGGTGATCATCAGCTCGCGCAGCGAGCTCGGCCCGTTCGCCACCTCTGGGTCGTGCTCGATGCAGACGTCGGAAAGGAACTCGTCGACCCGACGCGGGTCGCCACCGGGGATCAGGATCTGCGTCATCATCTCGCGCACGAGCGCCTTGTTCTCGTCTGTCCGGTCGAGTTCGATGATCCCGGCCGGACCGTCGATCGAATTGCGACCTGAGTGGGTGTCGTCGGCGTACGGTGCAACGAGGTGCCATTGTTCGATGATCCGGTCGTTCGCGTCCGTGTCGAAGAAGTCGGTTGTCACCCATCGGTTCTGCCCATGGTTCAGGCTCTGGAACGCTTGGAGGAACACGTATCGACCGTCCTCGATCGTGCGGACCGCTCGTATGTATCGGACCGGGTTTCGCTCAACGAACTGATGGACGAACTCGATGAATCCCTCCGGTCCGCTCACGATGTCGCTGCTGTGCTGGACGTAGCGATCCCCGACGTAGTCGGCGACGGCGTCTTGAGGCTCTCCGTCGCGGAGAGCGCGTAGGTAGAAGCCGACGACGTTGTCACGCTTCTGCCCGGTATGGCGCCCTGCGTAGAGGTGCTCCTCGGCGCCCTCCTCGTCGTCCAGCACCTCGGTCTCGAGTTCACCGTCGTCTTCGTCGAGTTCGGCGGCGGATACAGCATCTTCACCGCTGGCGCTGTGAGCCTCATCGCGGTCGGATTCCGACTCGGCGGTGACGGCGCCAGCTTTGAGCCCGGTCTCCTTGCGGGCGGAGCGCACACACTGAGAGATGCTGTGCCAGAGGTGCTCCTCACCCAAGGTCTCGAGAAAGCCGGACCGATCGAGCACGCTCGAGACCGGGTGGATGACGCGGGCAAGGTAGAGCCTGATGTCGCGAGCAGCCAGCTCACCGTGGAGGTGCTCGAGCATGTCAGCGCTCGTCGTACCGAGCTGAGAGGTCGCTTCGAGGTCCAGCACGAGGGCGCGGGCGTCGGGCGCCTCGTCAAGGAGCCCGAGCAGCCGGTCCTCGATCGCCGTGGCGTTGGCCCAGAACAGTGGCGCATCGAGTCGCACGACGACGACGCCGTCGACGGTCGCCCTGGTCTTGTGGCCCCGCATCCGCCCCCACGCCGCCTTCTCGGCACCGATCTTGCCGAGAACTTCCATCCGCGGTGCACTCGACCGATAGATGATTGCCAACAACGACGTGACGATCGCTATCCCGAGGCCGGGAAGCGGGCCGAACAGCACCACGCCGGCAATGCCGACCATCGCCGCCACGAAGTCGGCTTGGCGAACCTCGCGGTAGCGGCGCAGCGCAGCGATATCCATCAGCCCCCAGACCGCAGCGACGACGATCGCGCTCAGAACCGCTAACGGGAGCGCCGAAAAGAACCAAGTGAAGGCGACCAACACGACCACAACCAGCGCGCCAGCGGTCAGCCCCGTGACCTGACTGCGGCTCCCCGCCTGGTCCGCCGCTGCCGTCTTCGAGAGGCTACCCGCCACCCCGAGCCCACCGGACAGACCGGCCGCGACATTCGCCGCTCCCATCCCGATCAGCTCACGCTCGGTTTGGACTCGATAGCCGCCCCGCGTCGCGAACAGGCGGGTGGCAGCGAGGCCCTCGGCCAAGGCGACGAGTGCTAGCGACACACCGCCGATCACGACAGCCCCAATGTCGTCTCGGGGAATCAGCGGCAGGCCCAGCGGTGGTAGCCCGGCCGGCACGTCCCCCACCGTCGCCACACCCTCGGACTCCAGATCGAGCAGCTTCGAGGCCAGGACGCCGCCGACGAGTGTTACGAGACCCCACGGGACGCGGGGTGCAACCTGGCGGCCGCCGAAGAGGAGAAGAAGTGCTGAACCGCCGACGATGGCGGTCGACAATTCGGCGCCCCTGACGTCCTCGATCGTTCTGACGAGGACGCCGAGCAGATCGCCCGGCGGCTTGGAGATGCCGAGCAGCGTCGGCAATTCGCCGATCACGATCGTGAGCGTGAGGCCGAAGACGAAGCCGGTCACGATCGGCTTCGAGAGGAACTCGGCGACCCAGGCGATCCGGAGAAGCCCTGTCCCGATCAGGACGATGCCGGCCGCGATCGCCAGCGCAGAAGTGATCGCGACGGTGTCCTCAGGGTTGTCGCGGGCGATGTCGGCGACGAGCGAGCCGGAGACGATGGCGACGGTCGACGCAGGGCCGACGATGAGCTGCTGCGACGAGCCCAGGACTGCGAATGCCAGCAGCGCGAGAGGCACGGCGTACAGTCCAACCTCCACGGGCACACCGGCGATCCGTGCGTACCCGAGCGACTGCGGAACCATCAGTGCCGCCACCATCGCCCCGGCGAGTACGTCGTTGCGCACGCGGCTCCGTTCGTAGCCCGGAAGCCGTGCTCTCTTCCGCACGGCGCGCGCGACGACCTTCAAGTCGGCGCGACCGCGCTCTGACTGGTTCACCACTGGCCTCTTTCCTCCTGACCTGATCAGACTTCGTACCCTCGAATCGCCATGCCGCCGCCAGTGACTCGGGCGGAGCGTCGTCCATGGCGTGGCTTTCTCACTGTGCCATACGAAACCGTTCGATTGGCGGGTCTCGGCCTCGTGCAAGCCGTCGAGAACTGCAAGACGCAACCGTGGTAGACGTTCGAACCATCGATCGGAACCACGATGGCGCCGCGGCGAACGGTAGTCCGTGCCGAACGAGGACGTTGCGACGAGCGGGCCCACGTCACGGTCTGACAAGCTGGCATGGTGAACGACAATCCCCCGCCAAACCTGACCCCAGTCGAACGTCTCCCCGACCTTGCCGCTCTGGCCGGAACTGACGTCGGCGTGAGCGAATGGAAACTCATCGACCAAGCGACCGTCGACGGATTCGCTGCCCTCACTGGCGATGACGGGCCCATTCATACTGACCCAGTGAAGGCCGCCGAGATCGCCCCGTTCGGAGGCACCATCGTCCAGGGCTTCATGATGCTCTCGCACCTCACTGGCTTCGCGAAGACGCTTCGCTTGCCAGACAAGGGTGTTATGTTCCGGCTCAACTACGGCTTCGACCGTGTGCGGATCATCACCCCGGTGCCGGTCGGATCGCGGATTCGCGGCCGGTTCAGTGTGGCCGGGCTCGACAACCGAGGACCCAATGCGGCACTCCTCACGCTGAAGTCACAGATCGAGATCGATGGCATCGATACCCC
>CAZYLX010000423.1:0-3857 GCA_964648595.1 uncultured Acidimicrobiaceae bacterium | reverse complement strand
GCATCAACCGACGAACAGTTCGGTCCGACGGTTCTGCTCGGCGTCGGCGGAATCCTTGCCGAAGCCATCGCCGACGTCGCCATTCGACTTGCTCCGATCACACCCATCGATGCAGCCGAGATGATCGAGCAACTCAAGACCCAGGATCTCTTCGGGGCGTTCAGGGGAGAGGAAGCGATCGATCGGCAAGGGCTGATCGACACCTTGATGGCACTATCGGCGGCAATCACCGATCACGACGACATCGTGTCGATCGACCTCAATCCCGTTCTGATTCATCACGGGGCGCCAGTCGCCGTCGATGCGCTCGTCGAGATGAGCGAGGAAGCAGCATGACCCGCCCAACAGACGAACACTTCGCTGCGCTGTTCGCGCCTCGAGGCGTGCTCATCGCCGGAGCGTCGACACATCCCGGCAAGTTCGGATTCGTCAGCCTCCACAATCTTCTCGCCTCTGGTTATGAGGGCAAGGTCTTCGCCACGAACCGCGACGGGTCAGATGTGCTCGGAATCCAGTCGGTACCTGACATCGATCAGCTACCCGCCGGCGAGATCGATCTCGTCTTCGTCTGTACCCCTGCCGCGGCAAACAATGCGTTGCTCCGACAGTGCGCTGCGAAGGGCATCAAGGCGGCGTTCATCACCAGTGCCGGCTACGGCGAGGCCGGAGAGGAAGGCATCAAGGCCCAGGCCGAGCTCGTCGCCCTTGGAGAAGAGCTCGGCATGCTGCTGGCCGGCCCGAACGGACAGGGCGTGGTTTCCACTCCGGCGCAGTTGTGCGCCCAGATCGTGGCCCCCTATCCGCCTCGTGGATCCATCGGTGTTGCCAGCCAGTCAGGCAACTTTGTCAGTTCGTTCCTGAACTGGTCAGTGCAGACCGGCGTCGGCATCAGCCGAGCCGTGTCGGCCGGCAATGCCGCTGCAGTCGGGGTCGCCGACTACCTCGATTTCTATGCCGACGATCCAGACACCAAGGTCGGCCTGGCCTACGTCGAGGGCATCCAGGACGGGCGGGCGTTCTACGACTCGGTCCGGTCGATCGCTGAGCGGAAACCACTGGTTGTCGTGAAGGGCGGCGCGACCGCTGGGGGAGCACGAGCCGCGGCCAGTCACACAGGGTCGCTCGCCTCCGATGACCGGGTGTTCGACGGGGCAATGCGCCAAGCCGGTGTCGCCCGCGCTGCAACCGTGGAAGAGGCCTTCGAAGCTGCCGCGACCTTCGCAACCCAACCGCTGCCGAAGGGGAACCAGGTCGTTGTGATGACAACGGCCGGTGGATGGGGTGTCGTCACCGCCGATGCGATCCACCAGAGCAACCTGGAACTGCTGACATTGCCCGAGGACTTGCTGGCCGAGATCGACACGAAACTCCCACCGCGTTGGAGCAGGAACAACCCGGTCGATCTCGCCGGGGGTGAAACGCGAGACACGATTCCCGAGGTGATGGAGATGATCGCCCGCCACGAATCGGTCGACGCGATCATCTATCTCGGGCTCGGCATTCAATCGAACCAGGCGAAGATGATGGCTGAGGGCGCCTACTACCCAGACCACGGGCTCGAGCGGATCGTTGCCTACCACCGGCGTCAGGATGAACGTTTCGCTCAGGCAGCAGCCGAGATCTCCAGAGCAACGGACAAGCCGATCCTCACCGCAACCGAGTTGGCAACGGCTGATCCGAGCAACCCCGGTCCTGTCGCCGTCCGGAGCACCGGCCGGCTCTGCTATGCCTCGGCCAATCGAGCCGTCACAGCGCTCGGCCACCTTTGGCGCTACGCCGAGTTCCGACGGCGCCGCGATCTCTGATCAAGCGCGCACTACGGTCTGGCCGACATGACTTCGATACCCGGACTCCTGCGCCGCTGGCTTGTACTGGTGCTGCTCGTCATCCTTGCGTTCGGCGCGTGGAGAACCTCGATCAGCGTCGACACCGATGAAGCAAGCATCACACCCGTTGATCACGAGAATCAGCTCGGGACACCATTGCTGTCGGCCAGACGAGTGCCGGAAACCCTCCAAGCCCCGATCGCTGACGACGCGATCCAGCCCGCCATCACTGGCTTCTTGAGCGAACTCCAGATCGCTCAGCCCGACCTCCAGACCTGCCTCATCGTCGAGGTCGAAGGAAGGCAACTGACGAACCGGGGCGCCAACCTCGCCCTCATCCCAGCGTCGAATCAGAAGTTGGTGACGACCTACGCTGCCCTCGAGGTCTTCCCGGCCGACACTCGCTTCACGACCCGTGTGAGTCGGACCATCGATGTCATCGACGGCGTTCTCGACGGCGATCTTCACTTCGTCGGTGGCGGTGATCCGTTCCTGGTCACCGATGCGTGGCGAACGCAATACGTCGTCCGCGACGACGCTGACGAAGTCGTTCCCGACGTCTACCCGAGACCATGGACAAGGTTGGAAGACCTGGCCGACGACATCGTGGCCTCTGGCATCACGACGATCAGCGGCTCCATCGTTGCCGACGAATCACTCCTCGACAGCGAGCGATTCGGCCCGTGGGCAGAGCGCCTCATCTTGCAGAACCAGTCAGGGCCGCTGAGCGCGCTGGCTGTCAACGAGGGGTTCGTCGACTGGGCGGACAACAGCCCTACCTTCTCTGCTCGAACTGCAGCAACCGACCCCGCGCTGCATTCAGCGAACGTCTTGCGACAGCTGCTCATCGATCGGGGGCTCACGGTCGGCGGGACCGACGTCGGTCTCGAGCCGACCGGCGCTGTCGACGTCGCATCCATCGAGTCGGCGCCGCTCATCGACGTGGTCACTCACGTCAATTCGTGGAGCAACAACTACGGAGCTGAGATCCTCCTCAAACACATCGGCCTTGCCATCGAAGGACAGGGTTCGACCGCAGCCGGGGCTCGGGCCGTTCGCACCGTTCTCGAGCGCAACCCCGACCTCGACCTCCAGGGCGTCGTCATCGAAGACGGATCGGGTCTCAGCGAAGTCGACCGTCTCACCTGCGCCTTTCTGAACGACATCCTCGTCGACTCTGGCATCGAATCGCCGCTCGGCCAATCGCTGAGTATCGGTGGAGAGCGGGGGAGTCTCGCCCTTCGTCATGTGGACACCGATGCAGACGGCAACGTGTTCGCGAAGACCGGGACGCTGAATCCGAGCACTGCGCTCAGCGGTTTTGTGCTGTCGTCAGACGATCCTGACACCGTGCTCACGTTTGCGTACATCTCCAATGCCGAACTCGTGGCGGCGACCGTGCGGGACGTACAGGAGCCCTTCATCGAGGACCTGACCGAGTACCCAGAAGCACCGCCCACCATCGAGCTCGATCCTCTCGATCCACTGCCGCTCAACTAGTTTCCGTCGATGCCGGTCCTTCCTCAGTTCCCCCTCGGCACCGTGCTCTTCCCCTCCATGGTGCTTCCTCTGCACATCTTCGAGGAGCGTTATCGCACGCTGATGCACGACGTCGTCTTCGGCTACGGACCCGACGAGCCGACAATGGAATTCGGCGTGCCGCTGATCGAGCGGGGGTTCGAGGTAGGCGGCGATGACGTGCGAACCTCGGTGGGAACCGTTGCACGGATCATCGAGCACGAGCACCTCGAAGATGGCCGATGGGTCATCGCCACCGTGGGGACGCGGCGATACCGCGTCGTCGAGTGGCTGGAGGATCGGCCATACCCCGTGGCCGAGGTCGTTGACTGGCCAGACGTTGCGCCGACGCGAGATCTGAGCGAAGACCTCACCGCAGCCGTCACCTCGTTCAAGCGCTGCCTCGCAACAGCTGCGGAGGCGGGCTACGACGTTGGTCCGATTCCCGACATCGATGACGAACCCGAGAGCGGAATCGCCCAACTCGCCTCTGAGCTGACCCACGCCGGCCAC
>CAZYLX010000422.1:0-3862 GCA_964648595.1 uncultured Acidimicrobiaceae bacterium | reverse complement strand
GAGTTGCACACCGCGCTGGACACGATTACGGCGTCGGCACAGACGTTGCTGAGCTGCTGGCATCGACAGCCTCGATCGTTGGGACCGAACGAGCCGTTGGCGCGGCCCACCGGGCCACCGGATTACACGAGCTCGAACGAGCACTGCCGTGGCTGCAGCCAATGGCACTGAGCGGCGCGACCCGCGGCGAGATCGGGACATCCGGGCTCGAATCGATCCGGGCGATGCTCATCGAGCAGTGCGGGATTCGCGAGGAGGAGCCGGTCAAGATCGAGCGGGCCGACCCGAAGACCCTTTTCCTCTTTGCAACGATCGCCCTGAGCGCGTGGTTCTTGATCCCGCAGGTTGCCGACGTCGGAAACCTCTGGCAACAAGTGCGGGATGCGTCTCTCGAGTGGGTGGTAGTTGCGGTTGGGTTCTCGTTGCTGACCTACGTGGCGGCAACCGCGAGCCTTCTTGGCGCCATCCCGACGCGCTTGGCGTTCGCACCAGCGCTCGCTGCACAACTGGCATCGTCGTTCGCGAACCGTGTGACTCCGGCGAAGGTGGGCGGTGTTGCAACCAACATTCGTTACTTCCAGCGGCAGGGCATCCCGGCTGCTGTTGGCGGAACCGCTGTTGGCCTGAATGCGATCGCCGGGCTCGTCATGCACATCCTGCTGACCGTTGTCTTTCTCGTGCTGGCCAGCGGCAGTGATTCAGGCGGCGGGATTGCGCTGCCTTCGACGAGAGTCGTTGGTGTCGCCTTGGCCATCGCCATCGGCGTGGCCGCGCTCGCAACGTCGTTGCCGCTGACGCGCCGCCTGCTCACCACCTACGTGATCCCTCAACTCCGGGCCGGTTGGGAATCGTTGCGCACTGTTGCGAAGAGCCGAACCCGTCTCGGTTTGCTGTTCGGCGGTTCGGCAACGATCACTCTTGCCTACCTGGCCGCCATGATGGCGAGCCTCGAGGCATTCGGTTCGACGGCATCGGTCCCGCTCGTCGGGCTCCTGTTCCTGACCGGGAGTGCGATCGCCACCGCCGCCCCGACACCAGGCGGTCTCGGAGCAGCTGAAGCCGCACTGATCGCGGCCCTGAGCACCATCGAAGACGCGGCGATCGTCATACCCGCCGTGTTCCTCTATCGGCTGGTCACGTTCTGGCTCCCGATCCTTCCCGGTTGGCTCGCACTCACCTACCTCCGGAGAACGGATCGGATCTGAATCGTCGCTCCGACGACCGGCGCCCCAACGACGGCGATCTCAAGCAGGACCCAGGAGGCGCCGACGAGTAGATGTGGCTCAAGGCAGTGTCGACGAGTTCGACTTCGATGAGTTGGCGGTGACCGACGACGCACCGCAACCTCAGCAGCGTCGGGCCAAGAGCCGCGTTGTTGCGAAGCATCTCAAGCGTCGATCCCCCTGGAGCAGGTTCGGCCGCTGGGGCATCGGACTTCTGTTGTTGGCCGTTGTCCTCCAGGAGGGTGTCGCGACCTACTACGACCGGCAGATGACCGCGGCGGCGCAGTCGGTGACCGGCCGCAATGACATCGATGTGCGATGCGGCCGGGTGTGGGATGCCGTCATCAACCTCGAAGCCAACCCCGGGTACGTGATGTGGGGCTCCACAACAGCCAACCTCCAGCTCCCCGTGTGTATGGATGCCGCCGGTTGGAGCGACGATCCGCTGAACGACGACAAGCGGGTGGCGATCATGGTCCTGACCCACGAACTTGCTCACCTCGCCGGCCACTTCGACGAGGGGGAGACCGAGTGCGTCTCCATGTGGGCCGCACCCCAGACATCCGTCGCCTTCGGTCGAAGCACGGAGGAGGGCCGCGACGTCGCGCGCTGGTACGCCGCGAACTACAACCCTCGCCTGCGAGGTGAATACAAAGCCCCGGGCTGTTTGTCGGGCGCTCGACCAGCCTCGCCGCTGCTTCGTTGACTCCTTCTCAGCACAGGGCGAGCCGGGTGCGATAACTTGCCCTCGTGCGGAGGGGTGACGGGTGAGCTATCGGCTGGGCATCGATCTCGGTACTACGTACACCGCAGCAGCGGTCGTCCGAGGCTCCACGACAACAATGGCTGCGCTGGGCGATCACACGCCCGAGATCCCGTCCGTGCTCGCCTTTGTCGCTGACGGTGAGGTGCTCGTCGGCGACCCCGCCGTGCGCCGGGCTTCCACCGATCCGACCAGGATTGCGAGGGAGTTCAAACGACGCCTGGGCGACCCGGTGCCAATCATGGTTGGGGGAAGCCCACGATCGGCCCAATCTCTCACTGCCGCACTGCTCAGCCATGTCATCGAACGTGTGACGGCGGCTGAGGGCGCCAAACCCGACGGTCTCGTGGTCACGGTCCCTGCCAACTGGGGTCCATACAAGCTGTCGCAGATGAGCGAGGTGTTCCAGCTTGCCGGCGTGACTCGGGGCGAGATCCTGCCCGAACCAGTGGCCGCCGCGCAGTACTACGCGCACGAGGGTCGGGTTGCAGACGGTGCAGCCGTGGTCGTCTTCGATTTCGGGGGCGGGACGTTCGACGCGGCAATGCTGCGACGGAATGGCGACCAGTTCCAGATGCTGGGTGAGGCAAAGGGCCTCGAGCGGCTCGGGGGCATCGATCTCGATCACGCTGTGCTCGATCATGCTCTGAGATCGAGCAATATCGACCTCGCCGAGGTCGAACAAACTGCCGAAGCGATCGTTGCCATCGCTCGCCTCCGCCAGGACTGCACCTTGGCCAAGGAAGCGCTGTCCTATGACTCGAGCGCCGCAATCCCGATCATGCTTCCCGAACATCAGACCACCGTGCGGCTGACTCGTTCCGAGTTCGAGGAGATGATCCGGCCCTCGATCCACGACGCAGTGACAACCGTCGAGACCATGATCACCGAAGCCGCCATGTCGCTCGACGACGTTGATGCGGTCCTCCTGGTCGGCGGTTCGTCACGAATCCCGCTCGTCTCTCAGATCCTCGCCCAGCGGCTTGCTCGACCCATCGTGACCGATGCTCATCCCAAACACACGATTGCTCTCGGCGCTGCCCTTTCCACCCAGGAAACGGAGCAGTTGGTGGAGCAAGCGCCGGGTAGCGAGTCGGCGGCCGTCGCACCGGAGCGGCCAACCGGACCAACACAGACTCGACCACGCACGATGCCGGACGGCGCCCGTCGATTGACCGACCACCCGCCCCCCACGTCGCCGAGCGACCGGCACCAGCTTCCGTCGCCGGATGACATGGGCGCCGCCTCGCCTCGGGCCGGCCGGCGCGTCTTCGTGGCTGCCATCGTCGGAGCAGTTCTCGTCGGCATCATCGGCTTTTTCGCCCTTCGACCGGACGATGCCGGCGAGCAGCAGGCAGCGACCGAGGCCACGACCCCACAGACCGCGGCTCAGCCTCAGCTGGCGACGACCGAGGATTCCGAACCAGCGACGACCAACACGACCATCAGCACGACGACCGAAACGATGAGCACCCAGGATTTCACTGCAGCCATCGAAGCACCCACTCGCCTCGAGAACGCCGCTTCCTACAGTGCCGCGGCCAAGAGTTTCGCGGGCGAGGGCCCATCGTCAGCACCGTCGCTGCTCTGGCAATCCGATACCGAGGGATTCTCCGGAGTGGTCGGCGCAGGTGGACTCGTCTTCGCGTTCCAACCTTCAGGAGAACTCCCAACAAGCCAGTTGGTGGCGTTCCACGGCAACAGTGGTCAACCGGCGTGGACCAACTCGTCGATCGCGGTGTTCAACACCGTGGCCGCCTCGGACGAAGTCGTGGCCATCAGCGATGCCAAGAAGACCGAGTTCCTGAGCGTAGAAACCGGTGATCAGCTCGCCGTCGCCGTCCCGGTGGGGCTCGACCCCAATGCCGTCCACTCG
>CAZYLX010000421.1:0-3868 GCA_964648595.1 uncultured Acidimicrobiaceae bacterium | reverse complement strand
CGCCGTGGGAAAGTTCGATGCCGTCGCCGACCTGGACCGGCTGTTGCGGACGACCCCGTTCGGCGGACGCATAGAACGCCTCTTGCGCGTGACTGCGGTCGTCCTCGTACGCGGCTGCAGCTGCTGCAAGAAACGCCACGGCGACCGGCTCCGGTTCGGACCGTTCGCCGATCACCCGGTCGAGCCAGCCATCGTCGAGGTCGCCCGCGACGAATTTCTCGTGCCCCAAGATATCGAGCAGGAAGGTGCGGTTGGTCGCTCCACCCTCTACGACGACCGAACTCCGGGCCAGTGCTCGACGGACTCGCTCGAGCGCAACGTGTCGATCCGGACCCCATGCCGTGAACACCGCGATCAGCGGATCGTCGGCGTCGACCGGGTCACCGACGCGTCGGTTCGCATCGATGCGCACGCCGGTGCCGACGGGGAACGACAGGAGCGTCAGCCGGCCGGGCGTGACCCCGAAGCCTGCATCCGGATCGACGGCGACCAGCCGGGCTTCAACGGCCACACCGTCGTCGGGCGGCGTGTCCTCCGGAAGTAGCTCGCCGCGCTGGATACGGAGTCGCCAACCGATGATGCTGGCTCCGGTGCGTTCCTCGGCAGTCGCGTGTTCAGGTGCTGCGACGACGTCGATCCTGACCAGCTCGAAGCTGCTCCCATCGGAGCGGTAGACCACCGTCGCGGCACCCCGGTAGTCGACGGATCGAACCGCGTCGGCCGCCGCTGCGCGGATCCGGCGACAGACCTTCCTGCCCAAGGTGGTACACGGTGCCTCGGCAATCAGCGAGATGCCATCGCTGGCGCGGGCGACGCTGGCTTCTCGCGAGTCGATGATCCACACGCGTCCAGACGCGTCGGCGAGGACGTCCACCTCGATCGTGCGAGACCTCGTCTGCGGGTCGAGCGTCGTGTCGCCACCGGGCAGGGCTCGCAACGCTTCTGGGCCGGTCAGGCCACGGATCGTGGCTGCGTCTGGCCCGACCACGGCGACGCCACTCAGCTCGCAGGCGTCCACGAGATCCGCCCGCGGTCCCGGCGACCATTCCCCGATCCAGACCGTGTCGATCTGCGCACGCTGGAGTACATCGACGATCGCCGACTCGGAGGGGTCGGTGCCGAGACTGCGCACCTCGTCGGCTTCGCGCCCGTCCCACGGGGTCGGGTCCGGCGAGTCCCGGTGGAACAGCACCGTGGTGATGGGCGGAGCGTGACCCGCACCGTTGAGTCCGCCGACCGCATGGAGTACCCGAACGGCAGATTCGCCGCGGTCCAGCACGCCGAGCCGGTGAATGACTTGGCGTTCGTCCGGGTCGGTCATCTTCTGCTCAGTCCCCATAGGTCGCTCGTAGCTCGGAGGCGATGTCGTCGGCGATGGGCGCAGGAAGCGCAACCGTGCGATAGCCGTCGAGCTGGACGATGGATGTGCCCCCAGCGTCGACGACAACGCAATCGAACACGCCAGGGGCGACTTGACGGCCGCGTGCCTGCAGCGGCAGCGAGGCGATCAGCGGATCGCCGACCACCCGTGCACTCCCGACTCGCATTGGAAGTGCGAGCTGGCCCTCTCGCCCTGCCTGCCACAGGCCGGCGGCCTGGAAGCACAACTCGACGAGCCGTGGTGCCGTCGTGAGCGGCCGATCGCTCGGAACGTGGTTGTCGGGAAGTGGGTCGGCCAAGGAAGCGACCGAGACATCCGCCGCTCGCCATCCGGAGTCCACGACCTGGTAGGCGGGTCCGTGGAAGTAGAACGAGTACACCCAGTCGGCGTCGAGGGTAGGGCCACTCGGGTCGTCGATCGGCTCTGCGGTGACGGCCGCCGGAGCATCGGTACCGAGACGAACCCTGCCCGTGAAGTGAACGGTGCGCTGCGGCTCGTCGCTTCCGGGGAGCACCCGCTCGGCGATGAGCCGGCACTGGGCGACGAGGTCGTCGCCGTCGGGACTCACCACCGCGTGCACCGTGAGCGTGCGAGGCTCATCACGGTAGAACTTCAACGGCGCTGCGAACGTCACATCCTCGATGGCGATCACGTGCCGTTCTGGTGCGAGCAGCTGCGCCGCTTCGGCGAACGCTTCCATGCCCATCACGCCGGGGAGGACCGGCGTCCCGTCGATCCGGTGATCGTTCAGGAAGGGTTGCTCGGTGGGGTCGAGCGTGGTCTGCACGACGACGCCGTCGTGCATGCTCATCCTGGCGGTGCCCATCATCGGGCCGTGGGCATTCTCGTCGCCGAGGAGCGACGCAGGGTCGACGCCGCCCTCGTCGTCGTACTCCGCTGCCATCATGCCGAGCACGCCGGCGACGATCACCTCACCGTCACTGGTCCCGGAGGTGAGCTCCCGCCGAATCCATGCGACGCCGGCTTCGGGCGGCAGCATCTGCACACCGGCCATCTCCATGATCTTCGGGATGGAGCCCCGCGTGGCCATGCCAATACCGCCCCAGGCGGTCCAGTCGAGCGCAAGCCCTCGCGTTTCGGGGCGGGTCCGACGGAAGCTGCTCATGGTCTTGCAAAGCAGATCGTTGGCTGCGGAATAGTCGGTCTGGCCTTGGTTGCCGAACCGACCCGCCACCGAGGAGAACACCACCGCAGCGCCGATCGGCATGTCGCAGGCGGCGTGGAAGAGGTTGAACCAACCGTCGCTCTTGACGTCGAACACGAGGTCGTATTCGCGAGGCTCCTTCTCCGGCAGGTTGCGGCTGATCTCCAGTCCCGCGGCGTGGAGCAGCACGTCGATCCGACCGTTTCGTTCGCGGACGTCGGACATCACGGCGGTGACGGCGGCAGCGTCGGTGAGGTCAACCGAGTGGTAGTACACCGTGCCGCCCGCCGCCTCGACGGCCTGGACGGCTGTAAGCGCAGCATCGAGACGTTCGAACCGACTGAGTTCACGTTCGATGGCCACCGGTGTGGCATGTTCCCCAGCGGCCTTCATGCGTGCCGCGATGGTCGCCTTGAGGCCGTTTCGATCGTTGCGGAACGCCTCGAGATCGGGATCGTGCGGGTCCGGCGTCGGCGTCAAGTCGAGAAGGTGGAACGTGCCCGCGGAGGCGACGGCGAGGTCGGCCGTGATGGCCGACACGATGCTGCCGGCCGCACCGGTGACCACGACGACCGAGTCGGGGCCGAGCTCGATCGGAGCGCCGGGACCCGGCTTTGCATCGTCGCCGCGTGCTGGAAACGGCGCCTCGACAAACCCTACGCCGAAGCGTCGATCCTCGAAGCGGCCGATCTCGACACAGCCGGGGTCATGCAGGGTCTCCTCGATCAACTGCGCAGCGACAGCCTTCGTCTTGCGACTCTGGGCGACGTCGACCGCCTTGACCAGGGCGTCGGGTCGTTCCTTCTTGTACGACTTGGTGAATCCGACGACCGGCCCGCCGAGCGGGTTGGTCGCGCCCGCGGCGTCGTAGCCGTGATAGCCGCCGAGCCGGGTCGCCGACACGAGGAACGGGCTGGAGTCGTAGAGCGCCCGCATGGTGGCGTACAGCGCCTTCACCCGTCGCCGCAGCGCCTCGCGCCACTGCCCCAGGTCGTAGTCGGTGAGCTCGCCGTCGGCGTCGAGTGCGGGGAGCCAGTAGACGCCGGTGATGGGTGCGTCGTCGCGCCACTCGTCCAACTGTGCGACCAGATCCTCGGTGGTGACGCCGGAGTCGAGGGTGAGCGCCGTGGCCCCCGCCTTGGTCAGCAGTTTGACGAGCGCCTTGCCGACGCCGCCTTCGTCGAGCATCACGACGACGCGAGCTCCGTCGAGTTCGACACCGGTCGGCAGACATGCCGACACCGATGGCCGCAGCGCCGGGACGGGCCCCCGACGGGGGAGCGCGTCCACGGCGTCGAAGTCGCCGTGGACGACCGTCGGAG
>CAZYLX010000420.1:0-3877 GCA_964648595.1 uncultured Acidimicrobiaceae bacterium | reverse complement strand
GCACAAGGTTCTGTTCGACCTGGGCCACGTGACTGCCCCCGAGCCGTACCACCGCCTGTTCAACCAGGGCTACATCCAGGCTGCTGCCTTCCGTGACGAGCGAGGGCAGCCCGTCGAGGCCACCCAAGTGCTCGAAACCGCAGACGGTTTCACCCACGAAGGGCAACCCGTCAGCCGCGAATTCGGCAAGATGGGCAAGAGCCTGAAGAACATGGTGACCCCGGACGACATGTACGCCGCGTACGGCGCCGACACGTTCCGGCTGTACCAGATGTCGACCGGCCCCATGGATGCGTCACGCCCGTGGAACACGCGAGACGTCGTCGGCATGCAACGCTTCCTCCAGCGAGTGTGGCGCAACGTGGTCGATGAGGACACCGGAGATCTTCTGGTGAGCGAGACAGAGCCGTCAAGCGACCTGCGAAGGAAGCTCCACAGCACGATCGTCGGTGTGCGGGAAGACTTCGGCGGACTTCGATTCAATACGGCAGTGTCCAAGCTCATCGAACTGAACAACTCGCTCACCGGCGAGGTCGGCAGTGGAGAACGTCGACGCTCCCCACGCGAAGTGGTCGAGGCCATGACCCTGATGTTGGCGCCGCTTGCACCACACATGGCCGAGGAGATCTGGGAGCGTCTCGGCCACGAGGCCACCTTGGCGTTCGAGCCATTCCCTGTCGCTGATCCTTCGCTCCTCGTTTCCGACACGGTGGAGTATCCGATTCAGGTCAACGGCAAGGTGCGGGGCAAGATCGAGGTCGCAGCCGACGCCGATGCAGCAACTGTCGAAGCTGCTGCCAGAAGCAACGCCAGAATTGTCGAGTTCCTCGACGGCAAGGATCCCAAGAAGGTCATCGTTGTCTCCGGCCGGCTCGTGAACATCGTCGCCTGACCCCGCCGACCCTCACGTTCCGTGGGGATTCAGCGCTGGAGTTCTGGCATGTCGCGCCACAGTCGCTCGAGGTCGTAGTACTCGCGCGACTCTGCATCGAACACGTGGACCACGAAAGCTCCGTAATCCATCAACACCCAACTGAGGGTGTCCTTGCCCTCGATCCGTCGAGGCTTGGGACCGCCCTGACGGGTGAGCTGCTCTTCGATCTCGTCGACGATCGCCCGAACTTGCCTGCCGTTGTTGGCAGAGGTGACGGCGAACCAATCGGTGATGCCGATGGCCTCGCCGACGAAGAACGCTCTGCTGTTGGTACCGAGCTTCTCATCGGCAGCATCGAGTGCCACGCGAACCCACTGCTGGTCGGCTGCCTCGCCGAGTTGGACCGGCGCTGCCTTGGTGTTTGCTACTTCGTTCACATGTTCCCGTCTGTGTTGTCGGATGATGCTCAGCTGATTCAGGAGGACGCTGCGATCGGAGCGCGAACGCCCAGCAACAGTGTCACCGTCGACACGGCTTCCGGGTCGAGGCTTGCAGGAACGGTAGCCGCATCAGCCAGGTCGGCAAGCCTCAGCAGCTCGGACTCGTCACCGCCGGCCACCGAGAGCAGCTGGGTCGGGCCGTCGTCGAGGACCGCCGCGTTCCCGATCTGGACCACTTCGAAACCAGCCCGACCCAAGTTGCTGGCTGCCACCGCCAAGTCGTTGCCGCCACTTCGATCGATGATGCGAACCTGGAGGCGAGCGCCTGGGACATTGGCCCGAGGCTGTGCGACGGTGGTGCGAATCAACGCCTCTGCTGCCTCGACATCGATGATTCTGCCATCGAGGGGCAAGTGCTCGACCCGATGCACGCCGTTGCCGATGGCATCGAGCTGCACGGCGATCGAGTTCCAGTCAGAGGGTCCGGACGCCGGATCCTGCTCGCCCAGGAAGTCGACTTGGCCGAGCAAGGTTCGCCACACGATGTCGCGCCGGAACTCGAGCGCTTCTGGATCGTCGACCTCGACCGGTGGCCGTGATGACATTGCTGCCAGGTCGGCGGGTTCAACGGTGACGCGCCCGGCAGCGATCAGCACAGTGTCACCCTCCCCCGGCACCGGGTCCGGGTTCGCCAGTTCGACGGCCTGATCTCCGAGCAGCTCCTTCCACCCGGCCCCATCTGCCACCACGGGTGGCTCGATCTCCAAGGCGAGCGCTTCCTCCAGTGCAGCAACTGCCTCATTCGGCGCGCGATCGGCCAGAGTCCGGCCGGCGATCTCTGTGGCACCAGACACCAGGATCACCGAGCCCCCGACCGCGTCTTCCCCGTTTGGCACAACCAACACAACACCGGCGGTGCGACCCTTGTCGACATCGACGATTGCCCCGACCCGCGTCGGTTCGACAAACGCCACCCAGCCCGCATCGTCGGGGCCGGGTGCAACCGCGAAATCCCCCGAACGCGAGTCCAGCAAGGCCTGGAAGCCGACGAACCCCAGCACCGGAATCGAGCCGAGCAGCAATACCTCGAGCGCGACGAATACCCACCTCTGCCACCCCGGCCCGGGCGCCGGATCGTTCGAGGGCGGCGAGACCACGCGCACGGTGGTGGTCTGGCGAATCATCCCTCACGCTCCGACTGGCTGGCGCTGGGCTCATCGATCGCACTGGGCTCATCGATCGACGCGTGGCGGTACACGTCGTTCAGTTCGATGTCGGAAGCGACACCAGCCGGCACCAGGAAGCGCAAGGACACTCCAGCTGCGGCGAGGGATCGAAGCTCAGTCGACGAGATGTCAAGATTCGGAATGGTTACGTACTGGCAGCGCCAGCCGGGCGGAACAGCGCTTGGTTCGGCACCTGGCCGGTTGACGACCACGACGTCGACCATCTCTCGCAGCTCGGTCGCTCGATGCCATGTATCGAGCTGTGCGGCCGCGTCGGCGCCGACCACGATCGACCACGAGATGTCGGGGTCGGCGGCGCGCAGCGCAGCCACCGTGTCGATCGTGTAACTCGATCCGCCCCGTTCGATTTCGATGTCCGAGGCGACAAGACCCTGCGAGCCAGAGACTGCCTTGCGAACCCAATCGAGACGAACGGCCGCAGTTGTTATCGCTTGTTCGCCGCTCTTCTGCCACGGGTCGTTGGCCACCACGAGCCACACCTCGTCGAGATCCAGCTTCTGCAGCACATGCCAGGCAGCAGCGAGGTGCCCGTGGTGAATCGGGTCAAACGTGCCACCAAAGAGCCCGACGCGCCTCGCTGGACCGGAGCGTGCGGTGTCGGCGGTCATACCTGAGAATCAACCACTTTCAACTCTGAGTGACCAATGTCACCCTGACAGCAGGAACAATCTGTACTAACTTTGACGTTCGTCTCAGGTGCACACGGATTATCTGCGAAATCTACCGGATTTGCAGCACAACTTGAACCGTCACCGCTACCTGGACCAACATCAAGCCCATCATTCCACACCATTTGAACGTCGCTGTCGACACTTCGGTACAAACCACCGGAATCGCCAGCTTGGTACCGCCAACCTCGGATCCATCAGCCAGCTCAACGAAGAGCCCTGCCCCGCACTGGCAAGCCCGGTCGTTCGCCGAGCGAATACTTCGCACGAACCCACCTCACCCGCACCACAAGAGATAAAGAGCGCGCCATGAGTGACTCCGTTGGACAATACCTGAACGAAATCGGCCTCGTGCCCCTGCTGACCGCAGACGAGGAACGAGAGCTGTCCCAAATCATCGAAAAGGGCCGCGACGCCCAAGAAGCGATCGAGGTTGGCGACGACTCCGTCACCAACCGTCGATCTGTTCGAGCTGCGGCTCGGGCCAAGGATCGCTTCATCCGAGCCAACCTTCGGTTGGTCGTGAGCGTTGCTCGCCGCTACCCCCTTCCCCCCTCCATGGAGCTCCTGGATCTGATCCAGGAAGGCAACCTGGGCCTCGAGCACGCCGTCGACAAGTTCGACTGGCGCAAGGGTTTCAAGTTCTCC
>CAZYLX010000419.1:0-3899 GCA_964648595.1 uncultured Acidimicrobiaceae bacterium | reverse complement strand
GGTGCTGCCGGCTTGGCCAGCTGACCGCTAGTGGCCTCGCCCGTTTCGGGGTCCAGCACGGTGAGTCGGTGAGCGTCGACATCAGCCAGGACGGCGTTGACCGAGTCGACATCGAGGAACTGGCACCGTTCGGTCGGTCCGAAATCACTTCCCAGAGCGACGGCCCCAACGCCCGCCAACGTTTCGATGCTCACATCGGCTGCCGGCCTGATCTCGGCGTCCGTGGCGAGGCACACTTCTCCGGTCTCATCGGTGAGTTCGAGGCTGGCCAGGATTGGGCCGCCGGTTCCTTCGAGAGTTGCGGTGATGTCGATGCCGTGGGCCCCGGCCGGGCTGGCCGGTACGACGAAAAGGAATATCGTCGCGAATGTCGCGGTCCTCGCAGCCGTTCCCAGTGCTCGAGTCATCATGTCGTTCACGATAGGGAGTAAAGGTGCCTTCGATCTGCGCCGAATAACCCCCCAGGACAACGGTGCGTCAGCACCACCATGGATGGGTAATTGATGAAGGCACGACGCCTCACCACGACGGTTCTTGCTGCTGCGCTCGTTGCCACGAGTTGCTCCTCGGGCACGCCAAGCTCGACCGCCGCTGCGCCGCCACCGCCTCCCGTTGTCGACACCATCAACGTCGGCGCCGCGTTCCCTGACGATGGATTGATTCGGCTGATCGTCACCCCGGCCGTTGGTGCTCCGACCGAATCGACAGCACCGCGGGATCTCGGTGGTGATGAACCCGCCGCACGTGAGAGTGGAACCTCGGATTCGATCGACTCGTTCCGCGTCCTCACGCCGGAGATGGTTGCCGCCATGCCACCAGGTGTTGCTCTCGAGGTTCGTGATGGGCAGGTCGGCTACGTCAACGAAGATGGCACGTTCGTCGCCTTCGACCCTGCAACGGCGGTGCCGGTAACCGCCGAGCCAGATGTCGATGTTGACGAGCCTGCAATCGATCTGCTCGATGCCCCTATGTCGTACGGCAACCCCTACATCGATCAACTCGCAACCAATCCAGCGGTCAAGCATGTGACCGTGATCGGTGACGGCACGTTCGGAGTCACGGTCAGTGATCCGACGGTCATCGACGCCCAGATCTTCGCTGTCGCCGAGGACGTCCCGCTCGGCATCACGGTCGACCAGTACGAGCCGTATCAGTGGGCGCTCGAGAACGATGGGACGAACCTCGATCGTGTCACCGAGATCGCTCAGACAGCTGATGCCGATCTTGATGCAACGCCGACCATCGGCCGGGCCGATGGCAAGGGCATCACAGTTGCCGTGATCGACTCCGGTGTGGATTTCTCTCACCCGGATCTCGAGAACTCGATGTGGTCGAATCTGAACGAGACCTGCGGAAACGGCATCGACGACGACAGCAACGGCTACGTCGATGACTGCACCGGCTGGGACTTCGGCAACAACGACTCCTCGCCATACAACACCGGAGCCGATGCCCACGGCACCCATGTCAGCGGCATCATCACGGCGAATCGTGATGGCCAAGGCATTGCCGGTATCGCACCAAGAGCGCGCATCATGGATCTGAATGTCGCCAGCGGGTCGGGAACCGGAATGTCGATCAGCGGTGCTGCGGTCACGGCGGCGATCCGATACGCCGTCGACAACGGCGCTGACATCATCAACATGTCGCTTGGTTCGCAGCCGGGCACTCCGGCCAGTGCCGTCGAACCGATGGGTGATGCCATCGACTACGCCAACTCGAACGGCGTGCTGGTCGTGGTCGCCGCAGGCAACAACAGCATCGACCTCGGCTCCCTTGCCGTTTACCCCGCCAGCTTCAATCGATCGAACATGATCGTCGTCGGTGCGTCGACTCCGACCGACACCCGCGCCGAGTTCTCGAACCACAACGCGGCCATTGTCGATGTGTACGCCCCCGGCCTGTTGATGCTCTCGACTGTGCCTGGCGATACGTATCGATTCATGTCCGGAACGAGCCAGGCTTCGCCGGCTACAGCTGCTGCGGCTGCGTTGGTCATGCAGACCAATCCCGAGGCGTCGCTCGACCTCGTCATCGACGCCGTGACATCGACGGCCGATCGAAGCGACGCCCTGTCAACATCGGCGGTCTCCGGGCGAATCAATGCGGCAGCGGCGATCGGGGAGGGCGACGCGCCCCCGATCCCGACCGAGCTCGAAGTATCCGTGAGTGGGATCACGAGCGGCGACAACCAGGTCGAAGCCACGGTCGAGATCGTGACACCGCCTGAAGTATTCGATGAGGAGCACAGCTGGGAACTCACCCTCCTCAGTACGACGGACAATGGTGTGTACGCGATCATTGATCACCCCTTCGTGGTGGATGGCGCAGCGACGGCAACGGGCGAAAACGGTGCGATCGAACTTGGGGGGGCTGCGGTCACCACGGTGCCGGTCGCGACCAACCTGCCGGCCGGTCGCTACAGCTTCGTCATCGAGGCCGTGCCGATAGCCGACACCAGCTTCCGGCTCGGTGAAGCGTTCGTGACAACGTTCCAAATCGACGGCGACGAGCAATACGACGGCACCTCGCCGACAACCGTCCCACTCCCGGATGCGTCAACACCGACGTCCGCATTGGAAGGGTCGGACGGGCCCACCTCAACCATTCCGGGGTCATCCACCGGTGACGGTGGCGGCACTCAAGACGGAAGCTCGACCTCGACGCGTTCCGGCTCGTCCGATACGCCGACCACAACCGCTGGCGATGCGGTGGGTGGCGGTTCGGACGGCGAAGGTTCCGATTCAAGCGGTTCCGGCGACGGTACGACGCCGACGGCCTCGGGCGGAACAGACCCCGACGACGCTGCGTCAGGAACGACACCCGGGGCGAGCCCGAGCACGACAGCCCCATCCGGCGACGCCACCGACGCGGCGGATCCGAGTGATGGCGATCCCAACAACGTTGACCCCAGCGATCCCGGCGACACGGCTTCTGACAACATGGTCCCGGATACGCCGGCCCCGATTCCGACCGGTGTCGGTTCGGGTGCGGCAAAGAAGGGCGCGTGGGAGTCGACGTCGGTCTCACCGCAAGCCGGCTACATCGACCAGGCGACCACGGTCGTCATCCGAGGGAACTTCCCCTCGGCGACCTATGTGTGGTTCGGTGATCAGCCGGGCCAGGTCGTTCATCAGAATCGGAGCGCGATCACGGTTCGTACGCCGCTGCGAGCCGAGCCCGATGTCGTCGACGTCACCCTGCAGAAGTCGAGCAACGGTGTCGTGCTGACGATTCCTGATGCCTATGCGTTTGTGGCCTTTGACGGGACCGTGCCGGGCACCGAAGACTCGCCGGACCAGACCGATGGGTCGACGAACCCTGGCGACGCCACTGACGATTCGGAATCGGGTTCCGGCGACTCTGGCTCGGGCGACCCTGCTCCGGGCGATGGCACTGGAGACACCGGTGCCGACGACGACGGCTCGGATGAAGCGGACACCACAAGCGACCGCCGGGCACGGATGACGGTTGGTTCAGCTGTCCAGCTGCCGAACGGTTTGCAGGGCGCATCGGTCACACCCAACGTGGCGGCCGGTGTGGTCGTGTGCTCGACCGATCCGTGCGTCGCCATTCGCCGCTGAGCGAACGGGCGAACTCCGCTCAGCCCGCTTCATAGATGTCGGTCAACGAGGCTCCCTTGTCGTGGGCTGTTGCCTGCCAGCTCGATGGAGGTGGCTCGCCGACCGGGTCAGCGAGCAGTGCAGCGACTCCGACAATCAGAACAGCGAGTGCAACACCGAGCATCCAGATGCGGCCTCGCCTCGTCCCCACGTGGCTCGTGTTCCATGCAAGCGGTTACGCTCGCCGACGGAGAGATGGCAGAGCGGACGATTGCGTCGGTCTTGAAAACCGTTGTACCAGCGATGGTACCGGGGGTTCGAATCCCCCTCTCTCCG
>CAZYLX010000418.1:0-3909 GCA_964648595.1 uncultured Acidimicrobiaceae bacterium | reverse complement strand
ATCGGATGCTTCGGCTTCGCGGTTTCAATGTGCGCAACCTCACCGGCGGGATCCGAAGCTGGCAGGCCGCCCACCCCGACCGAGACCGCCAAAAGCCTGCGACCGAACACATCAGCGCACTGGCCAAGTAGCGCCTGCTCCTCTCCGACTGGTTCCGCTACCGCGAAGCTCTCTGACCCAATAGCCGTCCACCGCCAACCCACCTCCTGGTTGCCAACGAAGGAACTCGACCATGTCCACCAACCGCACCACCGCCGACATCCCGCCTGCGCTTGTATCAACCAGTGACGTGCAAGACGTCTGCCGCCAACTTGGTTTGCAGGATTGGACGAACCTCGACCACTCTCACGTGAGCCTCGACGACGCCGAGATCATCCGACTCGAGCTCGGCCATGAAGCGCTCCGCATCGGGGCCGACGACTTTCGAAGCGGCCTCGAAGTCGAGCTCGAGCATGGCCGCCGCTTCACCGACGCGAACATCACCAACAACCATCCTCTGCTCACCGGCAAGATCGTCCTTGCCCACTTGAAGGAGATGCTCGACTACTACCCGAGACTCCGCCTGGCCGAGCTCGAGGGTGACATGTTCAACGCTCTCGTCGAGGGCGACGAGCACGAAGTTGCCGGAAGGTACTCCAAGGTGCTCGATGCACGGGCGGAAGTGGCCCGCTGGGAAACCAGCCGCCTCCGGTCGAGCCACACATGAACGTCTCGCAGCGGTCTACCGATCGCGACGAGACCGGCAGTACCGAAGAGGCATCGGAACCACACAAGGCAGCACCGTTGCGTTGACGCACGGCTCTCCTCCAGCGACGTTGAAGAACTGCTGATCGAGCGCGGAATCGACGTCGATCTGGTCGCGATCCACCGATGGGTCCAATACCTCACTGCCCTACTCAGTAGTAATCCAACGTCACGCCTTCCTCCAGAACCTGCGCCGCGGCCACTACGAACTCGGAACCGAAGCCCCACACCCCCACCTCCGAATCGCCACAGCGTTCGAAGAACTCACCGAAACGATCTGACCCCGCCAGTCAACACTTGTCGACCACCAACACGCCACACGATCGAACAACGCGACAGAGCCGATCCCGGCATCCACAGGCGAGCGGTGCGACGCGAGGGACCTATTGCCCTTCTCCGCGACCGGCGCGACGAACAGGCTGGGAGGCGTGACGGCTCCATCTGTGATCGCGATCGGCGGACACTCGCTCCTCGCCCCCGACTTGGCGCCGACCGTTGCCAACCAGTTCGCCGTCACGAGCGAGGCGATGAAGCCCGTGGCCGATCTCATCGAACGAGGCGAGCATCTCGTGCTGACCCACGGCAATGGTCCGCAGGTCGGGTTCATGCAACTGCGCTCCGAGCTGGCCCGCGACACGCTCCCGGAGGTCCCGTTGGACACTCTGGTTGCCGACAGCCAGGGCGCGCTGGGCTACATGATCGAGCGTGCCCTGCGGGCGGAGTTGCGCCGGCGAGGCAACGAGTCCCACGTGGTCACGATCGTGACCGAGGTCGAGGTGGATCCCGACGATCCGGCCTTCGACACCCCGGACAAGCCGATCGGTCGCTTCTACGAGCCGGCCGACGCCGAGTCGCTCGCCCGGGAGCGTGGGTGGCAACTGATGGAGGACCCGAAGCGCGGCGTTCGACGAGTGGTGGCCTCGCCGAAGCCGGTCCGCATCGTGCAGTTGTCGACGATCGAGAAGCTCTGCGAGCTCGGCATCACGGTGATCTGCTGCGGCGGCGGCGGGATACCCGTCAGCAGGACCGCTGATGGCCAGATCCTGGGCCACGAAGCCGTGATCGACAAGGACCGGGTGAGCATGCTGCTGGCCGTTCGCCTCGGCGCGCCGAAACTCATCATCACAACGAGCGTCGATTTCGTCTACGAGGACTTCTACGCGGACGCGCCGACGCCGCGCCCCGCCCTCACCTGCACGGAAGCCCAACGCTTGGCGGTCGAGGGCCATTTCGCGGCCGGCAGCATGGGGCCAAAGATCGAGGCGGCGGTGAGCTACCTGGACGCAATCGACGGCGAGGCGATCATCTGCAGGCCGGGCGATCTCGTCGAGGCCCTCGACGGACACGCCGGGACCCACATCAGGAGAGACCAATGACCAAAGCCCAGATCACGAACCCGCTCGAGCTGAACGACCTCGACGCGGTCTTCGGCCGAAGCCTCCTCACGACCCAGGAGTGGTCGACGGCCGAGCTGGCCTCGGTGCGCCACATCGCGCGGGCGCTGGCCGATTTCGATCGGCGTGGGATTCGCACGCCGCTCTGTCCGAATGAACTGGCGTGGGCGGTGTTCTTCGATCAATCGACGCGGACGAAGAGCGCGTGGGCCGGGGCGGCGGCGAGGCTTGGGATGCAGCCGGTGATTGTCGATGGCTCCTCGACGCAGGTCTCGCACGGGGAGACGGCCGTGGAGACCGGAGCGATGCTGGGGATGAACGCCCATGCCATGGGCATCCGACATGACTTGATCCTCGGCGAGGGGAATACCTTCATCCGCGACGTGAAGACGGGCATCGACGATTACCTTGCCTCCACAAGCGACTCGCGTCAGGTCCCGGTCGTCAACCTGCAATGCGACGTCGATCATCCCACCCAGACGATGGCCGACCTGATGTGGCTCGAAGACAACTTCGGTGACCTGGCAGGCCGCAACATCGCCGTCAGTTGGGCGTACTCGCCGTCCTACGCAAAGCCGTTGTCCGTTCCGCAGGGGCTCATCACGCTTCTGACCAGGTTCGGCGCCAACGTGTCGCTGGCCCATCCGCCCGGCTACCAGCTCACCGAAGCGGCAATGAATGCGGCCGCCGCGAATGCGTCGAGCGGTGGGTCGTTCCGGGTGGTCGAGACCATGGACGAGGCGTTTGTCGATGCCGACGTGGTCTACCCGAAGAGCTGGGGCGCTCACGACCTGATGCTGGAACGAGTCGACGCCAACGCTCGGGGCGACACCGGAGAGCTTGCCGCCATTGAACAACGGGCGCTCGGGCGCAACGCGCAGTTCACGGACTGGATTTGCGATGAACGCCGAATGGGGCTCACTCGGGGCGGAGATGCGCTCTACATGCATTGCCTTCCCGCCGACATCGGCGCGGAAGTGAGCCCGGGGGTCATGGATCTGCACAGGGTCAACGTGGCCCGACAAGCCAACTGGAAGATGTACGTGGTGATGGCACTGCTCGCCGGGGCCAAAGTCCCCGATCTGGCAGCGGTTCTGGCATCGTTCGAACAAGAGGAGACCACATGACTGGTATCGACCATCCCGCCGCCACAAGCGTCGACGCTCGGCTCAGCGACCGGGTTGCGGAGCTGAGCGAGTCCTATCTAGATCTTGCCGGAGCCATCTTGCGAGAAGCGATCCGCATCCCGGCCGACTACGTCGACCGGCCGATAGACGACGGCGGAGATCCAGCCAGCGGACTGAGCAACCACGAGCAGCCGCGTCTGGAATTCTTGAAGCAGACCATCATCGACATCGGCGCGGTTCGGTTTGCCGAAGACGTGTGGTTCGACGACTACGGGAACCTGGTCTGGTTCGTCACCGATCCCGAGGACGGGGTCCACCCCGACGACAAGCGGGTCGTCTACTTCGACGGACACACCGACACCGTGCAGGCACTGCGGTCTACCTGGCATGAGAAGCTCGGCGGAATCGACGCCTATGACGGACTCGTCGACCTCGACAAGGTCGATCGGGAGTTCCTGCGAAGCGAACTGGGACACCTGCCGCCCGACGACGAGTGGGACCATCTCATCTTCGGCCGCGGCGCCGCCGACCAACTGAGCGGCGTGGTGTCGCAGATCGTCGCCACGAAGATCGCACTCGAGCTTGCGCCGGAGGGAGCGCTCCGGGGCGTGATCATCCGGGCCTACGGCTCGGTCTGCGAGGAG
>CAZYLX010000417.1:0-3914 GCA_964648595.1 uncultured Acidimicrobiaceae bacterium | reverse complement strand
GAGGACGCCGTCGGAGTTCGCGACGAGGATCCGGCGGCGGTTGTCGCCGTAGCGTGCACTCACCTGGGTGATGACGTCGTCGACCGCTCTCGCTGCGGCATCGGCAAGGCGCAGCTTTGCCACTTTCGTTTCCTTGGCCACCGTCTCAGGCCGAACGGCGACCCTCCCAGGCGTCGCGCCGACAGACTCCAGCGAGATCGTTCGATCACCACCGCCTCCTCCTGCCGCCGCAGCCGCCGCGGCCTTCGCCGCAGCCATCAATCCCGCTTCGGTGAGATCGGCGGTATGAGCGAAGCCGGTGGTGTCACCGGCGATCACCCGCACGCCCGCACCGCGGTCACGGCTCGACGAGAGATTCTCGATTCGCCCATCGTCGAGGCTCACACCCGTCCGTTGCACGTCTTCGACGAAGACCTCGGAGAAATCGGCGCCTCCCGCCAGGCCGGCACTGAGCACTCGTTCCAACAGTTGAGATTCGATCACCTTGAAAACCTACCGCTTCGAGACCCCCGCATCCCGACCGGGCCAGAGTGCCGCCAGTGCGATAGTTTTATCATTCGCATGTATCTTGAGACCATCCACTCCCCCAGCGATCTGCGATCGCTCGACAATGATCAGCTCGACGTGTTGTGCGACGAAATCCGGTCGTTCACAATTGCGACGCTGAACAACAGCGCCGTAGGGGGCCATCTGGGCTCGAACCTCGGAGCCGTGGAGCTCACCATTGCCCTCCATCGAGTGCTCGAAAGCCCTCGCGACATTCTCCTGTGGGACACCGGGCACCAGACCTACGTACACAAGATGCTGACCGGCCGCTGTGCCGACTTCGAGCGACTGCGCCAGGCCGATGGCCTCTCCGGATACCCGAGCCGCGCCGAGTCCGAGCACGACTGGATCGAGAACAGCCACGCGTCGACCGTGCTCGCCTACGCCCACGGGTTGGCCGCGGCACACAAGGCATTGGGAGTGCAGGACCGCCGGATCGTCGCTGTCATCGGTGACGGATCCATGACCGGCGGGATGGCGTTCGAGGGCCTGAACAATCTCGGCCATTCCGGCAGCGAAGTCACGATCGTGCTCAACGACAACGGGCGCTCGTATGCACCGACCATCTCGCTTCTGTCCGACAGCCTGGTCAAGATCCGATCCAATCCGGTCTACATGGCTCGCCAGCGTCGGTTCGAGGCATGGACGGAACGACTCCCGTTCATCGGCGCTCTGTCGGCTCTCGGCGTGCAAGCATCAAAGGCTGCCATTCGTACCGCACTGGAGCCTCAGGAGTTCTTCGAGCCCCTAGGCGTTCGCTACATGGGTCCATTCGACGGCCACGACATCATCGAGGTCGAAGACGCGTTGCGTAATGCTGCGGAGTTCTCCGGCCCCGTCGTCGTCCATGTGCTGACCGACAAGGGCCGCGGTTTCGCGCTCGCCGAGAACGATCCGGTCAAGAAGATGCACGACACCGGAGGCAACTTCCTGGCTCCGAGTTCGTCCTCGGCAAACCCGGCCTCACCGACAGGCCCCCCGACCGAGAAGTACACGAACGGGTTCTCCGAGGCGCTGGTGAAGCTCGGGGATTCGCACCCCGAAGTGGTGGCAATCACGGCAGCGATGCCAGACAGCACAGGACTTCTGCCGTTCCGGGATCGCTTCCCCGACCGATTCTTCGATGTGGGCATCGCCGAGCAGCACGCCGTGACGGCTGCGGCCGGCATGGCCATGGGCGGGCTGCGGCCTGTTGTCGCTCTCTACGCCACCTTCTTCTCCCGAGCATTCGACCAGGCCAATCTCGATGTTGGGCTGCACAGCCAGCCCGTGATCTTCTGTCTCGATCGCGCCGGCATCACGGGTCCCGATGGGGCGTCGCATCATGGCGTCCTGGACATGGTCTTGATGTCGAAGATCCCGAACATGACCATGTTTGCACCCTCGTCGTATCAAGAGCTCCAGCAGATGCTCGAAGACGCGTATGCAATCACTGATGGCCCAAGCGCCATCCGGTGGCCTCGAACCGCAGCACCTGTGGTCGCCGACGACGAGGTCGGCCGCGGCCTTGCTGGGCGCAAAGTCCGATCGGGGAATGGCGTTTGTCTGATCGGTGTCGGCAAGATGCTCGCGGCCGCCACCGAAGCCGCAGCGCTGCTAGAGGCCGATGGCATCGATGCCACGGTGTGGGACCCTCGATGCATCCGCCCACTCGACCCGGTGATGATCGCCGACGCTGCGACACACGACCTCGTGGTGACGATCGAGGACGGCTTGGCCCATGGTGGGATCGGCTCCTCGGTCGCCCGAGCGCTGCGAGCGAGTCGGAGCAACGTCAACGTCGAGGTACTCGGAGTCCCGACCGAATACATCCCGCACGGAGATCCGGCAGACATCTTGCGGAGCCTCGGTCTCGACGGCGACGGCGTGGCCGCTGTCGTCCGCCGCCTGAAGCAGCAGTAGGCGTACTCCGGGCCCCTGCGGCTAGAGCTGGCTGACCTGCTTCGCCACGCGGCGAAGCTCGTCGAGGTTCTTCGTGACATCGGAGTCCTGGACAGGTTTACCGATGATGAAGCCCTGCAGGAGATCACACTTGGCCGCTCGGAGCAGTTGCACCTGCTCGGCGGTCTCGACACCCTCAGCCACCACGTAATAGCCAAGGCTGTGGGCGAGGTTGACGATGCCGTTCACAATGAGCCGGTCTTCATCGGCGAGGCCCAGACCGCCGACAAGGGTGCGAGGAAGCCGAATCACGTCGAATCGGCAACGGCGCAGCAGGTCCGCAGAACCCAGGCCGACGCCATAGTCCTCGAGTGCGATGCCGACGCCATGTGTCTTGAGTTTGGCCAGCTGCGGCCACAGCAGATTGATCTGTGCGCCGGCAACGTTGGCGTTGATGTCGAGCAGGACCTGTTGCGGCCGCACTCCAGTGTCGGCAAGCACACTCATGACCACGTCGACGAAACGATCGTCGAGCACAAACGTCGGGTCCATGTTGGCTGCGGCGAACAGCGAAGGCATTTGGAGTTGGTGGCTCCAGCCACTCACCTGGGTCAGACACTCGCGGAGAATCCAGGCATGCAGCGGCACGCTGATGGGCGATTCCCGAAGGGCTGCCATGAACTCGGAAGGACCGACGATCTCCGCGCCGAGTGGTCCCGCATCTGGACTCAGCCAGCGCAGCATCGACTCGAACCCGACGACAGCACCAGATGAAAGTGAGACGATGGGTTGGTAGTGAAGTTGGAACTCGTTGTTGTCGAACGCTCGTTGGAGACGGACAGCAAGCACGTCTGGCTTTCGTCGCGCCGTCTGGTGCTCGCCGCGAATCACGATCGGTCGAGACGGATCCCTCTTGGCCTCGGCCAGCGCCTGCTCGGAGTCGACGACCAGCAGCCAGTCGCTCAAGTCCGGATTGCTGATGAGACCGGCAACCGCGATGCGCACCGGGACGACGAACGATTCGAAGCTCACCTGTCGGGGCAAGGTGTCCATCGTCGAACGGGCGATCCGGCTCAACTCTTCGACCGCGAACAGGCCGGGTCGAATGATGGCGAACTCAGAACCGAGATAACGAGCAACCATGCCCGTGCTGCCAACAGCCTTCGTCAGGGCTTCCGCAACCGCTTGAAGCACTTCGTCGCCGACTGCACTGCCGTAGCCGGCATTGATCTCGGTCAGGTTGGCGACCGACACGAGGAAGAAGCCGAAACGATCGCCGGTGCGCTGACTACGCGACAGATGCTCGGAGATCCAGACCTCGACCTGCCAGCGATCGGGCAGCCCAGTGAGACCGTCGATGTGGGACGGGGTTTCCGGTTCGATTTCCTGTTTGATCGGAGTCGATCGCTTGAAGACCATTGGGTGCCTTGGTTCCGCTTGCGGGTCCATCGGCATGAACGATGCCAGGCATGAGGGATCGGGAGCCC
>CAZYLX010000416.1:0-3918 GCA_964648595.1 uncultured Acidimicrobiaceae bacterium | reverse complement strand
AGCTGACCGTCAGCGAACCACTTCGCATCAGGAAGCTTCCACTCGAGAACCTCGGTGAAGTCGCGATCCCAGGTGAGGAGCTCGCGCGCTTGGCGAGCCCAGAATGCTTCGTAGTCGGCGTCGGCCTCGTCGTAGAGCGACCGGTCCGCCGCGTTGGCCTGGGCAACAAACGATGCCGCTGGCGGGAAGGTGCGGTCTTCGTTCTCGAAGACACCAATGGTGGAATCAGACACGTGGAACTCCCGAGGTGAACGAGCGAGGTCGGAGACTAGTCAAGCCGCCCGGGCGTCAGCGGTCCAGTGCGACCGCAACGAGCGTGGCCCGACCATCGGCCTCGTGATGATGACGAACATCAAGCGATCCGAAACGGGCAAGCAGCTCGCCCGGCTTCGCTCGGAACGGGCCGGTTTCGCCGCCAGCCTCGGACAACACGGTGATGGCCAGAGTCCCTCCAGGAGCGAGCCTCTCGAGAATCGCGGCATCGAGATTCGGAGCGGAGAAGAGATGACAGGTGATCAGGTCAACGCTCGGCGTTTGCGGGAGCCCGACATCGAGATCATGTTCGACGAATCGACAGCTCGATTCGACACCAGAGGATGATGCCAGACGACTGGCGAGTCCGATCGCCACCGGAGAGACATCGACGCCGATGACAACAAGACCACGCTGGGCCAACCAGACCGCCCCGCCGCCGGCACCGCAGGCCACGTCGAGCGCAGTGCCAGACTCGGGGAGCAAGTCGATGACCGAAGCGAAGCCGGCTGGGGGCTCGAGACCGACGACCGAAGCATCTGTCGCATCGGTGTCGGCCCGTGCAGCGTCGGTGGGTCGGCTCTCGAGATACCGACGATCCCAACGAACCTGATCCTCAGTGCTCATGTCGGTGCTCGCTCATGACAACCGATAATGCTGCCGGAGACCGGCAACGACCAAGTCGAGGCCTGCGTCGAAGAGCTCGTCGCTCGTGACGCTCTCGATGTGCTCGAAATAGGCGTCCATCTCGGGGCTGCCATGCGTCGGCGCCACGACAGAGCCACTGTCGGTCTCATTCGCGGCGTGCCCCATGACAAACGACACCGCCATGTGCAGCGCCTTGTGGGCCTCCTCGACCGACAGGCCAACCGCAACGAACCGCTCATGAGCCCAGTGCAGCACCTGGACCGAACGCTCCGATCGAAGCTGCCGCGAGGCAAAAAGCTCGAGCGCCGCCTCATGCTCGATGAGGACATCGCGGAACGATCGCAGTCCGAGGCGGATGGCGCTTTCCCAATCCTGCGGGTCGACGGTCATCGGGAGATCGATCTCTCCGTAGAGGTGGTCGGCGACAGCGTCGAGCAGGTCGTCCTTGTTGGTGATGTAGTGATACAGCGACATGGCTTCGACGCCGAGTTCGGCGCCGAGCTTGCGCATCGACAACCCGCTCAGACCATCGGCGTCAATGAGGTCCAGCGCTGTAGCGGCGATTCGCTCACGGCTGAGCGCTGGTCTCGACGTGTCGGACATCGGCTCAGAGTATCGGAGCCGTCGCGGCGAGACCGGACAACGCGAACCCGAGCGTCACGACTGATGGCCCGGATCAGCCCGCTGGCCCGGCCGTTCCCACTCCATGCAGAGGAACCCACCGAGCCCGTCGGGGTCGAGCAGGGCTTCAGCTTCGCGCACTCGGCTTCGCATTCTCATCGCCGCGACGTCGGGAGCGGCAGCGTGGGCCCTCCAATACGACCGTCCCTCCTCGACCATGGCGCCGATCCCGTGCCTGTCGAGGAACTCGGCCTGCGAGCTGACCAGACTCGGCGGAGGCAGCTGATCGACGGCGATGTCGGTGGTGATGTCCCACGCACCGGGGTCGAGGAATGGGTCCTCGCCCCGTTTGTGCTGTTGATAGGTCCGCAGCCAGCCGCCTCGATCGGCCAATTCGGTGGTTGTTGGACGTCCGTAGTCGAACGCGACAACACGCAGCGGCTCCTGAGCAAGCACCTCGCTGATCAACTGTGAAGCATCCGACAAGATCGGGAAGGGCTGCCCGTCTGGAACAGCGACGGGAACCGGCTGCTCCAGGGGCTCCCACGCAGTCGAGTGGTTTGGGGGGTCGCCATCGAGCATCAACCGCTGATCGCCACCGGCCCCCCGCAGCCCAATGTCGAACGGAACGTTGTCGAGCAGCTCATTGGCAATGACGATCGCACCGTGGACGTTCGACGGCGCCGGAGTTTTGTCGGCGCGATCGATTCCAGAAAGTGTCCAGGCCGCAGAACAAGATGGCGCGGCAAGCTCGAGCGCTCGCAGCAATCCGCCCGGCCCGCTGCCCAGATCGACAACAGGGAATGAGTCCGGCCGGCCGGCATCGACCCACCATGTGTTGATGGCCAGCCCGACGACTGCGCCGAAAAGCGGGCCGACCTCGGGGCTCGTGATGAAGTCGCCCCGCCGACCGCCGGCCGCACCTCGCCCGGATGAATAGAACCCCGTGTCGGGGTTGTAGAGGCAGCGATTCATGTAGACGCCGAAGGATTCGACCACGGAGGCGAAACCTATCGTCTCCTCGATGAGGGCCAGCTGGTAGGCCATCCGACCCCATTCGGTGAACGAATCTGCCTGGTCATCAAGGTCGAAGGGTTCCTGCCGTTCTTGACGTAGTGGGAATCCATCGAGGGAACGTTCAGCGCGTCGCAGGATTGATGCTGACGGGTGGGCTGTTGTTGGCTGCGGTGCCCGCACACACGGTGGCCGCCCAGACAGCCAACGACGACAGCACGTACGACGATGCCACGTTCTTCGACGACACGCGACCCCCGACGGCGCTTGGGTTCGACGACCGTCAGATCGCCAACCTGAGCGCACGATCGAGCGGTGGCGACTCGACACCCCTGACCGACCTCGATGCCGACGAGGCTCCGATCGTCGGTGCGGGACGGATGCTGTTGGCGATCGACGCACTTGCCGAACTCGGAGCGTTCGAACGCGCCGTCACCCCCGAAGCTGCGGCGCTCCTCAGAGAGATTCGAGAGGGAGTTCCCGCTGGCGGCCTGGACGACGACGGCTACTTCGACGAACTCGAGCGTTTCGTCTCCGATTTCGTTCCGTACCTCCTGGTATTGGAATCCGAAGGTGTTCCCGTCAGCGACGATCTGTGGTCATCGGCGGATGCGTTGGAGGAGGCACTCATCCTCGAGGATGAGGACTCATCGCCTCCCTTGTTGATCGTCCGCCCTTGGATTTCGGGGCTGGGCGACCTGCTCGCACGGGGCGGGGTAGCCGTTGTTCCCTCGGACCCTGTGGCCGATGCCGAAACCATCCGTGGCCTCTTGGTGGCCCTGCAAGCGCCCGCGACCGAGAACGTAAACGCGGCCGAGGCTTCCTCATCGAGCTCCGGGTCGTCGAACAGCCAACCAGTAGCCGATGCACCTACGGCGGTCGGTGCATCGACCGACGCACAGAGCGCGCCTGAGCCGACCGCTCTCCCGATAGCGGCGATCGCCGCCGCCGTTCTTACCGCGCTGGCCCTCGTTGCGTTCCTTGTCTTGCGACGTCGGTCGGCACCCGCACGGGGCGTCGAGGACGACGGTCCTCAACACCTACATGGTGAGTCGAGCCAACCCCAACCCGCTTCCCTCAGCGACAACCTCGCAGCAAAAGGCGTCCCTGCGGCAGTGACCGGCACTACTGAACGAGCTGCTGAGACCTCGATTCCTTCGGTGACCGATCTCCTCGAGGCAAGCCGGCGCATGACGTCATCGCTCGACGCCACCACGATTGCCGGTATCGCATTGGCCGAGGCCCAACGCTTGGTCAAGGCCGAGGGCGGCATCATCGTCCGCCGCTCTGAACATGGGCTGGACCCGATCTGCTGTGAGCCACCGATGCTCTTCAACTACGACCACATCGCCGACGGCTGCCTCCCTCGAGTCATCGAGACCG
>CAZYLX010000415.1:0-3920 GCA_964648595.1 uncultured Acidimicrobiaceae bacterium | reverse complement strand
GGCGGCCGCTTCGAGATTGGCGGTGTTGTCGTCGACGAGCAGCATTTCCCGAGGATCGAGCCCTGATGTTTCGATGACGATTTCCCAGTAGGCGTCGTCCGGTTTGCGAGCGCCGACAAGCGCCGAGTTCACGATGGCGTTGACCAGGCCGCTGTCGAGATAGCGGCCGGCCAGCATGTCCTGAGCGGTTGCGAAGTTGTTGGTCGCCAACCAGACCTCGTGGCCGTTGTCTTGGAGCCACCAGAGCAGATCGACCATCTCCGGCCGGTCGGCCGCGTTGATAAATGAGGGGAGATCGACATCGAACATTGCGCTGGCGCCGGGATGTTGTTCGTCGAGCCATGCGAGAAGTTCGCGGTCATCGATCTGGCCTCGCTCGGCCCGATGCACCATCGAGTCGTCGGATGTGAAGTAGTCGGTCAGGCCAGAAAGGGCACGGCCGAGCTCATCGTCGGACCATTGAAGCCGTGCGACCGCATCTCGCATCATCTGAGCCATCGGAACCGTGACCGTCCCGGCCCAATCCATCAGCACCAGTTCGATCGCACCCATCGGCAGCACCCTATTGCCTGTCGGTTACATGAAGGGCCGGCGATCGGTCTCGGCGACATACAAGGCGGTGTCGCGAACGGCGCGAGCCTCGTCGATCGGGATCATGCCGATCGAAATGGAGCCGGCGGCGGTTCTCAGATGGACGCGCCCGAGTCCCCGTCGGCGTTCGAACATCGATTGTGAAACACCCACGGAGTTTGCTTTGCGGATGAGGGCCTGCTGGGTCGACGTGTCGATGACGTGTCGCGACATCCTCAGTTCGTCGCCAAGACCCCATCTGCGGGTCCGGACGTCGCGCCGCTCGCTCCACCAGACGAATGGCACGAGGATGAAGGCGAGTAGCGACCAAACGCCGATGAAGAAGAAGCCTCCGATTGCGAGCAGCGCGCTCATGATCGTGATGTTTCGAACAGCAAGCCACACCTGATCGCTTTGGATTCGACGGTCGAGTGCGACCCCGTCTCCTGCGTCCGATCGAACCAGTGCCCTGACGGTCTCCCACTGCGCATCATCACAACCGGGAAGTACGAGGTCGCCCTCGCTCATGGTCGTGAGATGTACGGAGCGGAGTCGAGCCATGCGCTGCAGCGGGTTCTGGTTGCTGCCAACGACTTGGATCCTGGAAACGCTGCTCGCCTTGCTCGTGCGAGAGAGCAGTCCAGACGTCCGGCGCAGCCCCGAGGGGCCGGCTCGCAGGGTGAGTTGCCAGTCCTGGAGGAAGACTCGCGCCACGTTCAAGACACTGCTGAAGATGATGAAGACGGCGAAGCCGACCGGGAGCCACCACCACTGCAACCGACCTGCGTCGATCTCGGGAACCTCTTCGGGAATACGATCGGCGAACTGGTCACCGGCGGCCAACAACGGACCGAGGACGATCAGGCCTGACAGGGGCCAAGCTGTGAGAGCAGCGCGAAACAGCCGGCCGGGTCCATGGGTGAGCACGAGCTGGTCCTCGGCGTGGCCGGGCTGATCGGCAGAACGGTTCCCGTCGATCTGCAGGGCCCCGCGGGCCGGGGCAGCAGGCCGGGTGAGAACCGCTTGGCGCTGGATCTCCTCTGCGACAGGTCGTGATATTGCGTCGATCGTGAACTCGGCCTCCGAGGACCCTGCGGTGTCGACAACAACCTTCACCAGTCCGGTCAGCCGATGGAGAAGTTGCTGGTCGATGGCCAGACTCTGGATGCGGTCGACGGGGACCGTCAGCCGATTGACACTGAGGATGCCTTTCGTGACGACCAGCTCGTCGTCGATCAGGACGAAGGTGTACCGCCACCATGCAAGGACGGAGAGGACACTGAGGAGAAGTGCGGCGAACGGCAAGAGAAGGAGCACCCCGAGTGGGGCTTGCGACAGGAAGACCACGGCGATTGCCAGCTGAGCGATCCCGATCGATCCAACGATACGAAGACCGATGAAGACGATCGCCAGCGTCGATTGCCGCTGCGGCTGGGTCAGGTCGATCATGACGGCGCGGCTGGTGGTGGCCCGGCCGGCAGCGTGGGATCGGCGGGTGGCTGTGGCTCGGGGGGCTGTGGTTCGGGGGGCGGAGGCGACATGTCCTCATCGTCGCCTCGGACTCCGGCTCGTTCGGTGACGAGCAGCTTGATCCGAGCAGCGTCATCCTCCGCCAGGCCGGGAATCGTGATGTCGGGCCCCGCCGAACTCACCTCGAGCGTCGCGAGGCCGAGTGCCCGCTCGATCGCGCCCCGGTTGACTCGGACGTGTTGCACCCGAGCGAACGGAACGGACTCGACACGATGGGTGATCACGCCACTTCGGAGAGACACGTCGTTGGTGCGAACCTGATAGGCCAACCGACGAACCTCGAGTGTTCTGAGCACCCCGCTGGCGACGATCATCAGAAGAACGCCGGCCATGATCGCCAGCGGAATCCATGCTCGTTCCGCTACTGAAGCCAAGACGAGTCCGATGAAGCCAACCGCTACGGCGGCGATGGCCAACCCGGTCAGCGACGCCCGCAGGTATCTCGGATCGACCGAAACGAAGGCCTCATTTGCGAGCTGGGGGAGGTCGGCGACAGGGATCGGCTCGTTGGTGAACGGTTCGGCCACGTTCTGTGTCTAGCAACACTCAGTCGCGACTCATCATGCCGAGGGCCTCGAGTTCCAGGTCGACGTATGCCTGGCCGCTGACGTCGATGATCACTTCTCTGATGCTGCCACCCTTGAAAGCGAACGGCGCCTGATACGCGGTCGTGCTGACAGGACCGCCCGGGTCCTTGCCGACGTTGAGACCTTCTCCGCCCAGCATGAACTTGCCCGGCTGTGTCTTGATAGCGAGCTCTCCGACTTTCTTCTCATTGATGAACAGGGCAGCGGTGCCAACGGCGCTGTGCTGAGCATCGTTGCCTTCCTTTTCGAAGGCGACCCCGAAGATGACATCGCCGGTCGGGATGTCGACATCGGAAATGATCTCCTGCTCGACCTCTCCCAACCAGTTGTAGACGTAGTGCAGCCGTGCATCCTTGACAAAGAGGGTGTGACCGCCGAACCGGCCGCCGTGAGAGAACACGACGCCTTCGGCGTCACTGGCATCGATCATGACCTCGGCGGCGATCTTGTACGAGCGGTTGCGGATGTTCGCTGCAGCGCCCTCGGGAACCTCGGCAGTTCCGGGTCGATAGATATAGCGATCCCGCGGGGGCGCCAGCTGGGGTCGCGGGGTTCCGAGTACCTCGACCGGACCACGGTCCTCGAGGGGAAACGCCTGGTACTTGCCAGCTTCGTGGTACCAGAGCGTCTTCAGTTGTTCGAGTTTCTCAGGGTGAGCCTCTGCGAGGTCGTGAGTCTCACTGCGGTCCTCGTCGACGTGGTACAAGCTCCATTCGTCGGTGCTGTAGTTGCCCCAGTTGGCGATCGTGGGATGGATGGTGTTGGCCTTCCACCCTTTGTGATAGATGCCGCGGCTGCCAAGCATCGAGTAGAACTGCGTTTCCTTCCGAGTCGGTGCGTCGGCATCGTCGAAGCTGTATCCGATGCTGGTTCCCTCGAGATCCCACTGCGTATACCCCTTCACCTCCGTCGGCAGTTCCAGACCGAGCAGCTCGTAAACCGTTGGTGTCACATCGGTCACGTGGCAGTACTGATTGCGAACCTCGCCGCGGGCCGCGATGCCGTCCGGCCAGCTGATGATGAACGGGTCGGCGATACCGCCGTTCCACGCGTAGCGCTTCCAGAGCTTGTGCGGCGTGTTGAACGCCATTGCCCAACCGGTGGCGTAGTGGTTGTAGGTCTCTGGACCGCCGAGCACGTCGAGGTACTTGAGATTCTCTTCCATCGAGTCCGCGACGCCGTTGAAGAACTTGTTCTCGTTCACCGACCCGTTCGGACCGCCTTCTCCACTGG
>CAZYLX010000414.1:0-3922 GCA_964648595.1 uncultured Acidimicrobiaceae bacterium | reverse complement strand
GATCGCAATCGCCGCCAAGATCCACTTGGTCGCGGTCGAGGCGCCCAAGTCGTGCTCATTCGCGAACAGTGAGGGCTCGAGCCAGTGCTCGAGGAAGTGAAGATCTTTCGCGAACGGAAGGTTCAGACCGCCGGCGACGATCGCCAGACCGGACAGCGCAACCAACGGCAAGGTCATGGTCCACGGCGATTCGTGCGGCTGATACTCCTGACGGGCCCGGTAGCTGTCTGGCATGGAATCCTCGAACTCGGCAACGTCAGGGGCAACAGTCAAGGCGGTGACGTGTTGAGGCACGGCCGGAGCGTTCCGCCGAGCCGCATCGATCTCCTGACGCAACGCGGCGGCATCAACCTGTGCCTGCTCGGCAGTCACGAGGGCCGCCTCGGCATCGGCGACCTTGGCTTGCGCCTTGGACATTGCATCCTCGGCCTTCGGAACGGCCTTGGTTGCCTTGTCGAATGCCTTGACCAATTTGTCGTGGCCGTCGGCCTCGGGGCTCGAAGCCTCGACGGCGGCACTCGCTTCGGCCAGCCCTGCACCAGCCTTCTCGATGGCCTCTTCCCTCTTCGGAAGGTCGGCGGTGGCTTTGTCGAGTGCCTCCTGAGCCTTCACCAGGCCCTCGCGTGCAGCCTCGATGCCGCTGGTCGCCGCTTCGATCCGACCAGTGAACGCGGCATCGATCTCGTCGGCGTGGGCATCGAAGAATCGGGTGCGACCGAAGAACGTGAGGATGACCTGGCGGGTCATGTAGAACGCTGTGAGCAGAGCAGTCACGAGACCAACGAACCACAGCGCCGGATTCACATCGAACGCGTAGAGCAGGATCTCGTCCTTGCTCCAGAACCCGCCAAAAGGCGGCACGCCAGCGATGGCCAACCAGCCGATGATGAACGTGCCAGCCGTGATCGGCATGAACTTGTGGAGCCCACCCATCCGACGCATGTCCTGCTCGCCGTGCACTCCGTGGATCACCGAGCCAGATCCGAGGAACAGCAGTGCCTTGAAGAAGGCGTGCGTGATCATGTGGAAGATGGCCGGCACATACGCACCAACACCGATGGCCATGAACAGGTAACCCAGCTGGCTGATCGTTGAGTACGCCAGCACCTTCTTGATGTCGTTCTGTACGACGGCGGCGAGTGCAGCAACCAGCCCGGTGATGGCTCCGACCCAGGCGATCATGTCGAGCGACCACGGCTCGGCGGCGGCGAGCACTGGGTTCAGACGGGTCAGCAGGTACACGCCGGAGGTGACCATGGTCGCAGCGTGGATCAGTGCCGAAACAGGTGTTGGGCCGGCCATCGCGTCGGGAAGCCAGACGAAGAGCGGGAGTTGTGCCGACTTGCCGGTCGCAGCAAGCAGCATGAGCAACGTGATGCCGGTGGCGGTACCAATGGCGAGCCCGGGGGCCTCGACGATGATGTCGGCATAGTCGATCGAGCCGATCGCCTTGAACACGAGGAACGTTCCGAGCATGAAGCCGAAGTCGCCGATGCGGTTGGTGACGAACGCCTTCTTCCCGGCACTGGCGTTGGCTTCACTGGTGAACCAGAAGGAGATCAACAGGTACGAGCAAAGGCCGACACCTTCCCACCCAAGGAAGGTGAGCAGCAGGTTGTCGCCGAGGACCAGAACGAGCATCGACGCCGCGAACAGATTGAGGTAGAGGAAGAACTTCGAGAAGTTCGGATCACCGTGCATGTACCCGACCGAATACAGATGGATCAACGTGCCGATGCCGGTGATGAACAGACACATCGCGATCGAAAGGGGATCGACCAGGAAGCCGACGTCGACGCTGAACGAACCGGCCGGTACCCAAGTGAAGATCTTCTGGATGAAGAACCGCTCCGGTTCTTCCTCAGCGAGGAGCCCCGCGAACACGGTGACGGTTGCCAAGAAACTGCCGGCCATCATCGCGGTGCCGAGCCATCCAGCGAGCGGCTCGCCCAGGCGGCGGCCGATCAACAGGATCAGCACGAATCCGGCGAGAGGGAAGGCCGGAATCAGCCATGCAGCTTCGAGCACGTCAGCCCCTCATCTCGATGAATTCGTCAGCGTTGGCGTCGGGCTGGCGACGCAACAACGCCACGACGATCGACAGTCCGACGACAACCTCGGCCGCGGCGACGACCAGAACGAAGAACACAGCCGTTTGACCGCTGAGGTCACCCAACTCATTGGAGAACGCAACGAAGCTGAGGTTCACGGCGTTGAGCATGAGCTCGACACACATGAACATCACCAGCGGGTTGCGTCGGGTCGTCAAGCCGAACGCGCCAAACGAGAACAACACGGCGCTGAGCACCAAATACCACGTTGCGGTGACTTCCACGGCTTCTCCTACCGAACCGAGGAACCGGGATCATCGACCACCAGATCCTCGCCACCTTGATTGCGGACCAACACGACGGCACCAACAGTGGCGATCGTCAGCAGCAGCGCCGTGGCTTCGAACGCCAAGATGTTACGAGTGAACAGATCACGAGCCAACTGCACGATGTTGTCTGAGTCGTCGATCGGCGTGACGGCAGCAGGTTGCCCGGTCAATGCCAGGGAACCATCGTCGCCTCCGGGCCCGGAGAGGAACAGTCCGCCGAGGACGAGCAGCAGGATCAGGCCCGCGCCGGCAGCGGCCAACGGCCGCTGACCGACGAGCGGTTCGGTACTGACATCCTCGGACTGATCGACACCAAGCAGCATGATCACGAAGAGGAACAGAACAACGACGGCCCCGGCGTAGACAACGACCTGGACCAGGGCCAGGAAATGAGCCTCCTGGAGAATGAACAGCACGGCAACGCCGAAGAATGAGGCGATCAGGGACAGGGCAGCATGAACCGGGTTGCGGAGGCTGATGACTCCCAGCCCACCGCCCAGCACGATGACAGCGGATATGGCAAAAACGATGACGTCGACCATCAGTGATGCCCTCCCTCGTGTTCATCGTGACCGTCGTGATCGGCCTCGACTACGACGGGGGCATCCTCACCGGGGTGGGTCTGACCTTGCTCGGGAGGCCGAACGCCGTAACCAAGCTCGCCCGACCAGGCGACCGTGTTGGCGTAGGACGCCTTGCCCGACGATGACGTAGCTCGCATCCATCCCGACGTGTTCTGGTCTTCGCCAGGCCGCCAGTCTTCCCACGGCATCTTCTGCGGCATTCCGTCGTCTCCGACCAGCAGCTCATCCTTGGTGTAGATCGCGTCCTGGCGATTCGTGAACGAGAACTCGAACAGCTTCGATTCGGTGATCGCCTCCGTGGGACATGCCTCGACGCAGAGGTCGCAGTGGATGCACCGAAGATAGTTGATCTCGTAGATGAAGCCGAAACGCTCACCCGGAGACTTTGGATCGTCTGGCGGATTGTCGGCGCCACGGACGTAGATGCACTTCGCCGGACAGACACCGGCGCAGAGCTCGCAGCCGATGCACTTCTCCATGCCGTCTTCGTAGCGGTTCAGAACATGACGACCATGGGCCCGCTCGGGTTTCGGCGCCTTCTGGTCCTTCTCGCTGATCTCGCCCTTGCGATTCTTCGTTCCGCCCCGGTACTCCTTCGTGGTGACGCCTTCGCCCCACTTCTTGAACGTGACGGCAAAGCCTTCGAGGTACCCCATCAGTGGCCTCCAGGTTTGGTTGCCCCGGGCTGGGGAGTGAGATCGGCTGTGACAGCGACCTCAGTGAGCCCTGCTGCTTCGAGGCGATCAGCACGAGAGTTGGCGACGGCCTTGTGGAGCACGGTGAAACCGAGGAATCCGATCACGGCGGCAACGATCAGCACAACGGCCAGATCGCCGAGAGAATCGTCGAACAGTCCGATGCTTCCATCACGAGCAACCCGGATGCCGGCGAGAACCAGGAACCAGGCAAGCGACAGCGGGATCAGGAACTTCCAGGCGAAGGTCTGGAGTTGATCTTC
>CAZYLX010000413.1:0-3925 GCA_964648595.1 uncultured Acidimicrobiaceae bacterium | reverse complement strand
CTCAGTGGCAAGTGTATGGCTTGTCACAACCATACCGTTCTTGGCCTCAACCGGGCACACGAACCCACGGGTTCACGGAGGGAAAAGTCATGGCTACAAGTGATCTCATTGGTGATGTTCTTCGCAAGATCTTCACGGACCCGGCAGAGGCTCAGGCCTATTCCGAGGCACCCGCCGACTACTTGGTCGGAGAAGGACTCAGCGATATCGACCTCACCGGAATCAACATGGGCGAGCAAGTCGCCGAAGTTGCCAACGAGCTCTCGCTGAGCCCGGAGGTGACCACCACGCTGATCGAGGTCAGCGAGCCGGTTCCAGCCGGTCCCGTCCTCGCTCCGCTGGCTCCGCAAGCCGCACCGGCCCCTGTCGCTGCTGCGTCGGGCGGCGGCGGCTCGGCTCCAGCTCCGGCTGTAGCTCCCCCCACCCAGGTCACGTCGCTGGAGCAGATCCAGCAGATCGTCAACAACTACACCACCGTTGTGTACGAAGGCGACGAGACCATCACCACCAACCTGTTCGACAACTCACAGAACCTCGAACTCGACTTCGAAGACGTCGAAGGCGACATCGACCTCGAGATCGATCTCGATGCCGTCAATGCCAATGGCCCCGGAGCGGTAGCGGCAGACGGCGATATCAGGGACAGCAACATCGCCTCCGGTGAGGGTGCTGTTGCGTTCGATGGAGACAACGAAGGTGCGGTCTTCACCGGCGAGAACACCGGCATCGTCGCTGGCGGCGACGTCGACGACGCCATCATCGGTGACAACAACACCCAGGTCGGGTCGGCCGAGAACGTGGTCTCCGGCGACGGCAACACGATCAACCAGGTTGACGGTGACGACAACGTCATCCAGTCCGGTGATGGGAACGAAAACACCCAGGTCGACGGCGACGACGCAACGCTCATCGAGGCCGGCGGCGATGTCACAAACACCGACATCGATGCTGAAAGTGGCGCTGAAGTCAACGCAGTGGTCGGTGACGCCAACGCCACAGTCCAGGATTCCGACGACACCAACGCCAGCTTCGGCAGCGGCGATGTCGCAGACTTCGGATCGGACAACGACTTCGGGGATGCTCAGATCGGATTCGGTGGCTCCACGAACCAGGAGACCAACGTCGATCAGGACAACGACACCACCATCGACCAGGACACCGACATCAACGTCGAGGACAACAGCATCACCGACTCGTTCGACACCGAGGATTCGTTCAACACCGAGGATTCGTTGAACACCGAGGATGTCGGAAACATCGATGATTCGTTCGACACCGATGATTCGTTCAACACGGCTGAGGAGTTCACCGCAACGGTGGAAGTCGAAGCAACCGAGTCCGTCGTCGACGTCGACGATCTGATCGAGGACTGACAGAGCGACACCGACGCTTGATCGGTAACAATGATGGGCCCCGGTTCGCCGGGGCCCATCCCAGCGTTTTGGGGAAGGTCGTGACATGAGCAAGGAACAATCAGAAACGGTGGGTGTCGCGGCGTCGGCCATGGAGAAGGCGCTCCAGACCGGGCTGCAGGCGACGGCAGCGTACGACCGACCCGATCTCGGCGAGCGGCTCCAGCGAGCGCTCGACACGATCGGAGACCCGTCGGTCAACGTCGTTGTGGTCGGCGAATTCAAGCAGGGCAAGAGTTCACTCATCAATGCGCTCTTGAACGCCAAGGTGTGTGCCGTCGACGACGACATTGCAACTGCGGTGCCAACCGTGGTTCGCCATGGCGACGAACAGAAGGCGTGGGCACTGACCCGGCCCGCCAATGGCCCGACCGATGCGGAATCGACAAGGGCCCCGATCCCGTTCACCAACGTGCCGGCCTTCGAAACCGAAGTCGGATCCCCGAACCACGATGTCACCGTCACTGGGGTGGAGATCGAGATTCCCCGTCGGCTGCTCGACGATGGTCTCGTACTCATCGACACGCCCGGCGTTGGTGGCCTCGGTTCGGCTCACTCCACCGCGGCCCTCGGGGCCCTGTCGGTGGCGAACGCCGTGATCTTCGTCAGCGACGCATCGCAGGAGTTCACCCGGGCCGAGATCGACTTCCTCAGTCAGGCCCTCGAGCTGTGCCCACACGTTCTGTGTGTCATGACCAAGATCGACTTCTATCCGGCTTGGCGTCGGGTTCAGGAGATCAACCAGGGTCACCTGCAGCGCACGGGCTTCGACGTCTCGATCCTTCCTGTCTCGTCGATGCTCCGCTTCGAGGCTGCTCGGTTGAAGGACAGACAACTCAACCTCGAGTCCGGGTTCAGTTCCCTGATCGATTGGTTGACCGACGACGTGGTCGCCAATGCCAACGCTTCCGAGCTTCACGGTGCGAAGAACGACCTGTTCAGTGCTTGTGATCAGCTCGCCGGTCAGTTCGGTGCCGAGCTCGAGTCGCTGAAGGATCCAGCTCGGGCAGCGGAGATCGTGCAGCAGTTGGAGTCGGCGAAGACGCGAAGTGATCACCTTCGGAGCCAGGTCTCGAAGTGGAACGTCACGCTGAACGATGGGATCGGTGATCTGAACTCCGAGGTCGACTTCGACTTCAGAGGACGTATGCGGCGGCTCACCCAGGAAGCGGATGACGCGATCGAGAACTCCGATCCCATGGACACCTGGGACGAGTTCGAGCCATGGCTCGTGAACCGGGTGTCGTTCGATGTGGTCACCAACTATCGGTATCTGATCGAGCGTGCGCAGGAGCTGAGTGCCCGCGTCGCCGACCACTTCGAGATCGAGGGGGCCGAGCTCAACGATGAGTTCGATGTTCACAATCCGATGAACGTGCTGTCCAAGGTGGCCATCGAGCCAACGGTCGAGATGGACGAGATGGGATCTGCTCAAAAGGGGATGACGGTGCTTCGAGGCTCGTACACCGGGATCTTGATGTTCACGATGATCGGCTCGATGATCGGGATTGCCCTTGGCCCGGTCGCCATCGGGATCGGGCTCCTGATGGGTCGCAAGGGGCTCAAGGACGAGAAGGAGCGTCAGCTCAAGCTGCGCCGATCCCAGGCCAAGATCGCGCTTCGGCGCTACAGCGACGAAGTCAGCTTCCAGGTGACCAAGGACAGCCGCGACACCCTGCGTCGGGTGCATCGTCAACTTCGCGACCACTACAGCGCGAGGGCCGAGGAACTCCACAAGTCGACGACGGAGTCGTTGAAGGCGGCGAGCGAAGCGGCCAACCTCGATCAGAACGAGCGAGTGACCCGGACCAAGGACGTGCAAGCCGAGTTGCAGCGCATCCAGCAACTTCGGGCGATGGCGGAGAAGGTGGTTGGAGCGTGAGTCTTGTCTCAGAAGCGCGGTCGGTGCTGACCCAAGCCGAGCAGGTGTTCGTCGACGGTTCGTCGCTCGATGCCGTTCACCATGCACAGGATCGCCTCGATGGACCGTTGCGAGTTGCCATTGCTGGAAAGGTCAAGGCCGGCAAGTCGACACTCCTCAACGCACTGGTTGGCGAGCCGCTTGCTCCGACCGACACTGGCGAGTGTACGAAGATCGTCACCTGGTATCGGAACGGTCACACCTATGAGGTGCTGATCCATCCTCGAGATGGCTCGCCGGCAACCCAGGCTCGATTCCACCGCGACGATGGTGCCATCGAAGTAGATCTCGGAGGCCGCGAGGCCGCCGACATCGACCGCCTCGAGATCACCTGGCCGACCCAGGGCCTGAAGTCGATCACCCTGGTCGATACGCCAGGTGTCGACTCGCTGACCGAGGGCGTGGCTGAGCGGGCCTTCGAGTTCCTCGACCCCGAGGACGCCGACACACCGGCAGACGCTGTTCTGTATCTCATGAAGCACATTCACTCGTCTGATCTGCGTCTGCTCGAGGCTTTCCACGATGACTCGGTTGCTTCCGAGCGGATCTGCGGCGAGCTGGGTTGCGTGGTCCAGTCCGACGGCGCTGAGAT
>CAZYLX010000412.1:0-3926 GCA_964648595.1 uncultured Acidimicrobiaceae bacterium | reverse complement strand
ACCTTCTGGAACTCCAGTGCAGCCTTGCGACGCTCCGGATCGTCCTCGGTGATCGCTCGAAGCCACTTCGAACCCATCCGAACGTGCGTGACCTCGTCGGCCAGCATGTAGTCCTCGCAGTAACTCATGATGGGATCACCCATCTCGTCGCCGAAGTCACGCATCTGAGTGAACACGTCGATGGCCAGGCCCTCGAGCGCCCGGTTGACGCCGGCCAGCCGGAAGACGGGGTCCTCGTGACAGGATGCTTCGAACAAGGTCGTCGACTCGACGTACTCACCGAGTTCGCCACCCATGTGCTCAGCAAGCTTGATGGAGATCTCGCAGTGACGGGCTTCGTCCCAGCACTGGCGGGCCATGTCGAGCTTGAGCTCGTAGGGAACCTCATCGGTCGAGAAGTCGAATGCAGTTCGACCAGCACCTTCGAGCGCCTGGATCTCACCAACGAAAATCCCGTGCATCCGACGTCGAGCCCGATCGGCGACGTCTTCGGCTTTCGGGCTGACATTTCCAACATCGGCGGGGTTCCGCTTGTCGAGGAATCGCTGCTCGGTGCTCTGGCGATTGAAGCGATCGTCTCTCGCCAGTGCCGACGGTGGAATGTTCTTGCGCATGAGTTTGTCCCCGGTAGACGTACGCTTCGACAGTACTACGAGGGGCGAAAGAAGTGCCATACCACCATCCGGGGCTCCCCGCACTCGGTCTCCCGGTCGAGAATGAACTCCCGGCCATCGAACAGGCGGTCATCGACGGTTCTGTCGTGCTGACCGCCGCACCTGGCGCGGGGAAATCGAGCCTCGTCCCGTTCGCCGTTGATGCCGCCCTGTTGCGTGCATTCCCTGGTGGCGGCAGGGTCATGTTGCTGCAACCCCGGCGGCTCGCGGCACGGGCGACGGCGTCGCGTCTGGCCGATCTTCGAGGGGAACCGCTCGGCCGATCCGTCGGGCTGACCATGCGAGGCGAGCGTCAACGCGGTAACCGGATCGAGGTGGTCACCGAAGCGATCCTCACGAACCGCGTACAGAGCGATCCCGAACTGGCCGGGGTCGGTGCGATCATCTTCGACGAATTCCACGAGCGGAATCTCCACAGCGATCTTGGCCTCGCGATGACCATCGAGGCCAGAAACACCCTCAGGCCCGACCTGCGGATCATCGTGATGTCGGCCACCATCGATCCCGTTCCGATCGCCGAACTCTTGGGCGATGCCACGATCATCGACGTCGCCGGTCGGACGTTCCCGGTCGCAACCGAGCACCGCCACCGACCCAATCGTCAGGGGTGGTCGGCGGCGGTCGCAGCGGCAACGGCGGACGCCGCCGCGAGGGTGACCGGTGATGTTCTGGTCTTCGCTCCTGGCCGTTTCGAGATCGACGACGTCATCGCCCGCCTCCCAGCGGAGACCTCGCGATCAGCTCGCGTCATCGCCCTCCACGGCTCGAGCCCAGCCGCTGTGCATCGCGAGGTGCTGCAACCAGCCTCGGGGCAGCGGATCATCGTGGCATCCGCCATTGCCGAGACATCGATCACGATTCCCGGCATCGAGGCCGTGGTCGACGGCGGGCTCTCACGCCGACCACGGCACGATCCACTCACCGCCACCAACCATCTCGTGACCGAACACGTCAGCCGGTTCTCTGCCGATCAACGCCGCGGTCGCGCCGGCCGAACCGGGCCGGGGGTCTGTGTTCGCATGTGGTCGGCCGCCGATCACGAGCTGCTCGACGAAAAGGCCGCCCCTGAAGTGCTCGAAGGCGACCCCATCACCGTCGCCTCCGAGCTGCTGCGCTGGGGCGACCCCGACGGCGACCATCTCGCGTTCCTCGATCGTCCCGACCCTCATCGGCTGGCTGCAGCGAGAGAAACGATGTCCTGGTGGGGGTTGACATCGCGACGCAATCGAACGAGCCAGTATCAACTCACCACAGTCGGACGGGCCGTTGTCGCCTTGCCGGTTCACCCAAGAGTCGGCGCCCTCCTGGCAACCATGGAACGAGTCATCGGCCAGAACGACCCCCTCCGCTCGACGGTGCTCCGAGCTGCCGCCCTCCTCGACCAGTCGACCTTCCCAGAAACCGATGATTTCGAGCGCGATGTCGAACGGGCCGTCGGTGATCGCGAGGTGGATCGAGCGGTGGACCGGCTCCGACGATCCATCGAGTCTGCCGATCTGTCGACGGTTGAACCGACACAACCTGCGGCCCGAAGCCTCGCTGACGTGTTGTCTCTCGCTTGGCCTGACCGGATCGCTGTCCCCAGAAGCGACGGCTCGAATCGCCTGCTGCTGGCTTCTGGTCGGGAGGTCCAACTCGATCGGAAGAGCGCCCTCACCCGAGGTGAGGCGTTTGTCGTGGTCGACACGACGATCGTGGAAGCGACGGGGCGCGTTCGTCGGGCAGTTCCGATCGAACGGGCCTCGATCACCCGCCTTCACCCATCCACCGAGCATGACGTTGTCGAGTGGGACCGAAGCCGAGGCCGGGTCGTTGCCAGCCGCGAGCGCCGACACGGAGCCATCGTGTTGCACCGCGAGCCTTTGGATGCTCCGGAGCCGTCAGCTGTGCGGAAAGCCGTCGGCGAAGGCATGCGACAGGAAGGCCTCGGCGTGTTTCGTTGGTCTGATCGAGATCAGACGCTTCGACAGCGGTTGCGGTGGCTCCACCAGGAAGACCCGACCTGGCCCGCGATGAGTGACGACGCCTTGCTCGACGATCTCGACCGCTGGGTCGATCTCTCCAGGGTCAGATCGGTCAACGACCTCCGACGCATCACGGTTGGGTCGAAACTGCTCGACCTCCTCGATTGGGAGCAGCGCCGCGACCTCGACGAATTGGCTCCCCTCGAGCTGCCAACACCATCGGGAAGGTCACGACGGCTCGACTGGAGCCGCGATCGACCTGTGTGGGCAGTTCGCGTGCAGGACCTTTTCGGCCTCGACCGACACCCGATGATCGGCCCTGTTCCGAGCCCGCTCACGATCGAGTTGCTGTCACCGGCTGGCAGAGTCGCTCAGACAACAACAGACCTGCCCGGATTCTGGCGCGGTTCCTACGCTTCGGTACGGGCCGACCTCCGCGGTCGGTATCCGAAGCACGATTGGCCAGAAGACCCGAGCGGCATCACCGGCTGATTTTGCCAGGCCCGCCACGCACCGATGGCTGGCCGAAAGGGCGTTCCCAGCGGACGGGCGGTCAGCCCACGAGGGCAAGCAGTGCGGCGAAGGTTCGCTCGATCGACGCCCGCTCGAGATGCTCGAACTTGGTGTGTGCGATCGTTGGATCGCCGGACCCGAAGTTGGTGGCCGGGATGCCGTGCTCAGCGAAGCGGGCGACGTCGGTCCAACCGAGCTTGGCTCGAACCTCGAGCTCGTTCTCGTCCCGAAGCCGCTGCAGCAGAGGATGATCGAGCGATGGCGGGCAGCCATTCGTTCGATCGATGACCTCGACCGTGTCGTCGACATCGAGGTGTTCGTCGAGAAGCGACCGGGCCCACGCTTCTGCCTCGGCAACACTTCGATCAGGGGCATACCGATGGTGGATCCGCATGACCGCACGGTCGGGAACCACGTTGCCGGCAACACCGCCCTCGATGTGGACGACCTGCAGCGACTCAATGAACTCACAACCGTCGATGACGGGTCGGCGGGCCTCGTATCCGGCGACGGCTCCGAGGGCTCCGGTCATCCGGTGGACCGCGTTGCGCCCCATCCACGGGCGAGCGGTGTGGGCCCGAGCGCCGGCGAACGTGATCTCGAATCGCAGCGTCCCCTGACACCCGGCCTCGATACCGCCATCGGTTGGCTCACCGAGAATGGCGCAGTCGCCTTCGAGCAGATCGGGTCGTTCGGCGAAGAGTTCGAGGAGGCCGTTGTGTTTCTGAGCGACCTCTTCGCGGGCGTAGAAGACAAAGGTCAGGTCGACGACTGG
>CAZYLX010000411.1:0-3926 GCA_964648595.1 uncultured Acidimicrobiaceae bacterium | reverse complement strand
CGAACACGCCGATCAGGAATCGCAGGGTGTACGCGACCGTGAGGGACGCAGCGCCAACGATCAAGACCATGATGATCACGCCTTCGGTTCCGTCGACCTTCAATGCTCCTTCGATCGCTGCTTCCTTGGCTGCGAAACCGAGGACCGGGCCGAAACCGGCCATCGAAAGGCCCGAGACGAGGGCGACGATGAACGCAAGCGGCATGGATCGCATCAGCCCACCAAGTTCGCGGATGTCGCGGGTACCTGTTCGCTCCTCGATCTCGCCTACGACCATGAACAGCGCTGCTTTGAAGATGGCGTGGGCGAACACGATCGAGATCGCAGCAAACGTCGCCTTCCCGGTGCCCATTGCCAGCAGGGTGACCATGAACCCGAGTTGAGACACCGTTCCCCAGGCAAGAATCAGCTTTGCGTCGACGTGGCGAAGAGCGCCGATCGCTCCCCAAAACATCGTGACGACGCCGAAGCTGAGAGCGACCCACTTCCAAGCCTCGACTCCGTCCAGCACGGGTGCAGCGATCGCAATGAGGAACACGCCGGCCTTGACCATGGTTGCCGAGTGGAGGTAGGCCGACACCGGAGTTGGAGCTTCCATGGCACCGGGCAGCCAGACATGGAAAGGGAACTGAGCAGATTTCGTAGCTGCCGCCACCAACAGCAGGACAGCGGCAACCGTCGCTGCCGTCCCGGTGACGGGTTCCATCTCACTCAGCACTGCGGTTCCCGTCTCGTCGACGAGGACGACGAAGCCGGCCAACAATGACAGACCACCGGCGGCCGTGATCACGAGGGCTCGCCGGGCGGCGTAGCGGGAACTGGCGTAAGTGTTCTTGAAACCGACCAGCAGGAAGGACGTGATCGACGTCAATTCCCAGAACACGAACAGCGTCCACACCGAGCCCGACCAGACGAGCCCGAGCATGGCAGCGGAGAAAGCCAGGAGCGTCGAGGCGAACCGGTTGAGGCCGTCGGCGCCGGCAGAGAAGTATCCGGCGGCGTAGATGAACACCCCAGTTCCGATGCCGGACACCAGCAGGGTCATCAGCCCGGCGAGCGCATCGACCTCGAACCGCAGGCTCAGATCCAGGCCGGATACCCATGTGAGATCGACGGAGGCTGGGGGCTCGGCACCAAGATTCGAAAATGCCCATACCGACGTCACTGCTGGTGGCAGTGCGGCCAGGCCGAAGACCCACCGTCCAAGTGACCGAGGGGCGACGGCGATCGCAATGATCATCGCGGCGTGGAAGAGCAGGAGCGTCCAGATCACTGCGTTATCGCTCCCATCATCATCCACTCGCTCGACGAACGAAGGGTACGCGCCCTACCGCAACACCACAACGCCAATTGCCATATTCCAAATGGTATTTCTGACATGATCGATCAAATTTGATGGTTTTGTTCTGATTACCTTGACATAATACGTATTTTGTATAAGGTCCATTGAACAGGAGGTTCTGAGATGACCATCATCGATGAGCAAGTCGAAGCATCCCACGTTCACGCCGCCCACCGAGCGGCACGGCGCTCGCCGGAGGAAATCGTCCGCCTGAGCGATCGCATCCGGACGCTGCAGCGCACCGAACCAACCGCCGTCGGCGGTCTTCGAACCTCGGTGCTCTCCGAGTTGGCACTCATCGAACTCCAACTCGAACGACTCTCGTTGAACACGTGGCGGGACAACACCAGCCAACGACAAACGGTCGCCAATGCTGAGGCCCTGGCTGAGCAGGTCGATCGCTTGGCCATCCTTTGGCCCCACCAGTTGGCTTCGATCGAAGAGAGCGTCTCATGACACCACTGATCGTCCTGATGCTTTGGAGCGGCGTCGGCGTCGCCCTTGCCGCCCGAACCGCGCAACCTGGTGAATCCAGGCTTGCTTGGGCGCCGATTGCCGCAATCCTCGGCCCGCTCTGGGCTCCGGTTGCGATCGATCGTCGGATGATTGCCGATGATGAGCGGGAGGCGCTTCGTCGGCCCTGAGTCGACGAAGCGTGGGACATGGACGAGCGAAGCGCCGTGTCAAACGAGCGAAGCGCCGTATTGAACGAGCTGGGCGCCTCGTGGACCTTCCTCACGAACCACGCACATGTACTCTTGGCCTTGTTCCGGGACCCGGATCTGCGCCAGCGTGACATCGCTGCGCTCGTCGGCATCACCGAAGGTGCCGTGCAGCGGATCCTGAACGAACTCGAGTCGTGTGGCTACCTCCGCATCGAACGGGTCGGCCGCCGCAATCATTACGAAGTGAACGGAACAGCGGAGCTTCGCCATCCCCTCGATGCTGGTCACACGATCGGCGAGATCCTGCAGCGACTCGAACACCGTGCGCCTCGCCAACTGACCTCTACCGGATCGGCCGCTATCGAGCATTGACCGACACCCTCACTCGGTCGGGGGTCCCGCAATACGTATACTCGAATCATGTCGTTCGTTGACCCCGAGCTGGAACTGCCGAGTTGGACCTTCCTCACCAATCACGCACATGTCCTGATCGCCATCAGCCGCAACTCCGAGCTTCGTCAGCGCGACATCGCCCACGTCGTCGGCATCACCACGGGTGCGGTGCAGCGAATCATCAACGAGCTCGAGGCCGACGGCTACATCACGAGCGAGCGCATCGGCCGGCGGAACCGCTACAGCATCGATACGTCGAAGCACCTCCGGCACCCGCTCGAGGACCAGCACTCGATCGACGATCTGATCTCGTCTCTCGACCAGTAGTTCAGCGCCCACACGTCGTGACCTTTGAGGTGCGACCTCGCCGAACAAGTCCATTCCGGTAGCTTTCCTCGATGTCCTCGGCCTCCGCACGCGATCCTTTCAGCATCGCAGCGTTGGCGGGAGCCGGGTCGTTGGTGGGTCACGAGATCGGCTATTTGGCTGATCCGAGCGCGGCGTCGGGCCATGGCTACCTCGCCGTACTCGCCCCGTTCGCGATCGCCGGAGCAGTCCTCGCCGTCTGGGTTTCTGCGTTGTCGGTCCTGCGACGAATGCCAGGCCGGGCCCCGACCGTCGCTGCCATGGCAACGACCCAGTCAGTTCTGTACGTCGCGTTCGAGGTCGGCGAGCGGCTCATCGGTTCGACCGACTCCGCCCTCTTCAGCCTGCCCGTTGCGCTCGGGCTGCTGGCCCAGCCGGTGGTCGCATGGCTCGCCGTTCGAGCCCTTCGACTCGGGATCGCGGCAATCGCCGGCTCGTTCGTCGATCAGCTCATCCTTCCGATCGTTGCGCGCTGCATATGGCATGGACCACCCCGCCATCTTGCGCCCTCCCTCGTGCTCCGACGTGTGCCGGCACGAGCTCCGCCGTTGGTGTTCTGACCTCATCAGAACCTGGACAACCAACACACAACTGGAGAACTCACAATGGATCACGTACGAACGAATCGGTCACGTCTCGCCGCGGTTGCACTGGCCCTGGCTCTCGTTGCCTCCGCTTGCGGAAGCGATGACGACACGGCAGCGCTCGATACCGAGACCGCTGAGGCAACCGACAGCAGCATGGAAGAGGGGGCGGCCGAAGACGGCATGGAAGGGACGGAAGAGATGGCCATGAACATGGGCGATGCCTCTGCCACCCGTGCCGATGATGTTGCCGACGCCGCGCTCGCTTCCGGCGACGCCACGCTCCTCGAGACCCGGCCTCAGGGTTTCGAAGACACAACTGGCACGGCATGGATCGCCCGTCACACTGGCGGAACGACCGTCACCGTCGAACTCGAGGGCCTCGCGCCAGAGACCGAGTTCATCTCGCATGTGCACGCCGACGCCTGCGCAAACAATGGCGGGGATCACTATCAGTTCGAGGTTGGCGGATCCGTCGTGCCGCCGAACGAAATCCATCTCGCCTTCACGTCAGACGCGGACGGCAACGGATTCATGACTGCAGAGAACATCCAGATTGCCGGGCTCGAGGCTGTG
>CAZYLX010000410.1:0-3934 GCA_964648595.1 uncultured Acidimicrobiaceae bacterium | reverse complement strand
GTCTCCGCAGCCGGTACGGTGCGGAAACGGATGCGCTCGCCGCCTTCGATGACCACGTTTGTTCGGAACCGACGCACATCACGCTCGCCAAGCGTCGCCGCTCCGACAATCGACACCATGGACTTCGTCGAGTCGTGGAACGACCATGCCGGACCTTGCCAGCTGATCCAGTCTCCCTCGTTCTCGATGTCCATCGGATTCTCGTAGGTCGCCCCCTCTGTGGTCGGGCGAACGAGCGTGACGGGCCGACCGAGCCAGCTCGAAAGGCTCGCATCAACGTCACTACCACCACTGCGGACCTCACTTCCGTCAGGAAGCGTGATCACGACCTCGTCTTCCTCCACCATCCGGGCCGAAGCGAAGAGCAGCTCGGGCGCCCGGCGGGCGGTCAGCACCGTGCCGGTCTCGGTGTGATGGATGCCCCACGCCCGATCTCCGAGGAGCCCGGCATCGCCGACGGCGACGTGTTCGAGCCGTTCCCCTCCGAGTGATTTGACCGGGTACCGCCAGAGTTCGAGAACACGCATGGCGTCGCAGGCTAGCTGGAGGCGAACGACCGATACCGGCGACGGTGAGCCAGCCACGCAGGGACCCCGAAGAGGATGGGGAGCCAGAGCGAGACGAATCGCCATGCGGCCGTCGCCAAAAGCGCGTCCTGGCTGGAAACACCGGCCACCACCAACAGCCACCACAGTCCAGCCTCGACGAAACCCAAGCCACCCGGGGTGAGCGGGATCATGGCCAAGACCGCAGCTCCGCTATACGCCAGCAAGACGAGGCTGAGACGGGGATCGGCACCAACGGCGTAGAGGGCCGCGACCAGTGCGAGATAGTCGAAGACCCAGTTGAGGGACGCTGCGGTCACCGCCCTCCCCCACCGAGGACCCAAGACGTCGACCAGCCGATCGCGTTCGTCGAGTAACCGTTCGGGCCGAACTGACCAGGTCCGTGAAGAACGAGCGGATACGAAACGGGTGACACGGCCGAGCGAGCGACCGACGGCGATGAGTGGGCGGTCGAAACCGACCGCCAACCAACCGAAGAACACAAGCAGCGTGAACAGCACGCCCCCGGCAACGGCCGCTGGCCACAACGCCTCTGGGACCGGCGCACCCAGCAACGCCATCACCAAGCCGGCCGCTGGAATGGCGAACAGGGCTGCGGTCGACAGGATCGACGTTGCCGCGAGCGCACCAGCCGCTTTGCCGTGGCTGACTCCGCTCACCGACAACATCTTGTAGAGGGTGGCTCCACCACTGGCCGCGCCTCCCCAGATTCTGCTGACGGCATTCGCCACGAGCTGGCTCGTACTGACGACAAACCAACTGACCTCGGGCAACACGATTCGGATCAGCCACCAGGCGCAGATGAAGCTCAGAGCCTCGAGCCCGACCATCACCACGAACCAGCCGGGACGAATGGTCCGGATCCGCTCGGCGGAGGAGACAACGTCAAGGATCTGAGGCGAGAACAGATACAGCGCAGTCACCGCCAAGGCGAGGAACAGGCCTTGCTTGATCCATGCCGAGATTTGCGCTGTTTCACGGCCCATCTCCGACGAAACAAGTGCCTCGTCGCCACCTGGGACCTTGCCGGCGCCGCGGCCGTCAACACCGTCAGGATCGTGACCACGTTGGTCGTCGGTGGGTCGGCCGTTCGCATCGCGCCTGCGCATGAAACTCAGCCCCGTGGCAGCCAGGTCGGAAGCGGTCTGCCGAAGCGAGCGAGCAGCGAATCGACCAAGGGGATCGGAAGCCCGACGATGCCGGAGTGATTTCCCGCGATCTTGGGCACGAACAACGACCCGAAGCCTTGAATGGCGTAGGCCCCCGCCTTTCCCATCGGCTCACCTGTTCCGACGTACCACGCGATATCCGCGACCGAAAGGAACCGCATCGTGACCTCGGCTGCATCCACCTCGGTCTCGGTGCGATCGCCGCCACGGACGGACACTCCGGTCAGAACCTGATGGCTTCGCCCACTCAGCAGTTCGAGCATGCGGCGGGCGTCGGCCTCATCGACCGGTTTCCCGAGGATCTCCTCGTCGACGACCACGATCGTGTCAGCGGCGATCACCATGTCATTCTTGGCCACCGAGATTGCCTCCGCCTTTGCGGCCGACAACCGCCGCACCAGCGCCTCCGGCTGTTCACCGGGGCGGGGGGTTTCGTCGATGTCAGCTGGCTGAATCTGCACATCGACGCCGACGGCTGCCAAGAGTCTCTCGCGTCGAGGTGACGCCGAGGCGAGCACCAGGCGTGGTCGTTGGATGAACGCCGTCTCTGGCATGGGGAAAGGCTACGACGCTGACAGCGGGGTGCGGGTCGCGAGAGTCCTGACGTCGACCGGGCTCGGATTGAGCGACGCCGGCCGATCGGTCACACTACGCCGATGCCATTGATCTCCACATCCATTGACGGATCCGTCGCCACCCTCACACTCGACGATCCAGATCGCCGAAATGCCATGACCCTCGACATGTGCGCCGAGGTCGAAGTCGCGCTCGATGAGATCGAGGCCAACCCCGATGTGAAGGCGCTCGTGGTGACCGGTGCCGGCTCGGCCTTCTGTGCCGGCGCCGACCTCACCCACCTCGGAGACAGCGAGGAGGAGGGCCTTCTCGCGATCTACGAGGGGTTCCTTCGAATCGGACGCAGCCCACTCCCGACCATCGCTGCCGTGAACGGCGCGGCTGTTGGCGCCGGCATGAACCTTGCGCTGATCTGTGATGTCCGGCTCGCCGGCGAGTCGGCACGGTTCGACGATCGCTTCCTTCAGATCGGCATCCACCCCGGCGGCGGCCACACGTGGATGTTCCAGAACATCTGCGGGCCTCAGACAACGGCGGCTGCCGTGTTGTTCAGTGAGGTGATCAGCGGTGCCGAGGCCGAGCGAGTCGGTCTTGCGCACCGTTGCGTGCCAGACGGCGAGCTGATGGCGGCGGCGGCCGAGATGGCCGGCCGCACGGCCTCAGTGCCGAAGGAGCTCGTCCTTCGGACCAAGCGCTCCCTGTACGACATTCGCTCAATGACGACGCAGCATGGTGCGATGCTCTACGAGCTCGGTCCTCAGGCCCACTCGGCACGTCAACCGGCGTTCAAAGACAAGATCGCAGCGCTCAAGGCCCGTGTGTCCAGCAAGAAATGAGGACGCCCGCCGTCTGACGAACAGGGAGACACGGCAGGTGGGTCAGAGCCAGGTCTCGGTGAGATCGGCAGCTCGTTCTTCCCATTCGTCCGACGTCATCGCGAATCGGATGTGGTCTTCCCACATGCCGTTGATCTCGAGGTAGCGCTCAGCAACGCCCTCAGCCCTGACTCCGATCTTCTCGACCACTCGGCGCGAAGCCGTGTTGCGGGGAACGATTGAGATCTGAACCCGGTGGAGATCGAGCTCTTCGAAGGCATACCGGATCACCGCGACCACTGCCTCAGGCGTGTAGCCGTGCCCAGCCTGACGTTCATCGATCCAATACCCGACGTACGCATTCTGGAACGGACCTCGCTGTACCGAGTTCAGATTCACCTCGCCGGCAAAGTTGCCACCGACGAATACGCCGAAGCCGAAGCCGCTTCCGAGTTGGCGTTCACGCTCCCGGCTATGGCAACGCATAGAGAACGCACTGCGGTCCTCGATGACATCTGGAGAGGAGGGAAGCCGCTTGGGTTCCCAGCTCGTCAGCCACTTGCGGTTGGCACGACGAACTTCCTGCCACTGGGGAAAGTCATCGGAGACAAGCGGCCGGAGGACGACACGTTTTGCGAACAGAGTAGTCATCGGGACTCCATCATCTCGGCGGCGACACCATCGATCAGATCGCTCTGGGACACCGTGATCTCCTCGATGCTGAGCTGGCGCATGGTTTCGACAACGACACACGCCCCTCCGACGATCAGGTCGACTCGTGCGGCTTCCAAACCAGGATTGAACCCCC
>CAZYLX010000409.1:0-3953 GCA_964648595.1 uncultured Acidimicrobiaceae bacterium | reverse complement strand
GCCGGCCAATCGCTGACAGGCCGGTTCCTGGGTGCCGGGGATGTCGAGCGGGCGAGGGGTGCTGCTCGCAGGATGATCGAGCTCAATGTGGTGTTCGGAGTCGTCGCTGGCCTGGCCATCGTTGCTTTTCGACAACCGATCGCAAGCCTGTTCAGCACCGACGAGGCGGTGGTCTCCGCTTCGGCGTTCATCCTGTTGTTCGTCGCTGTCCAACAACCGATCAACGGGGTCGTGTTCGCTCTCGACGGCATTCTGATCGGAGCGGGAGATCTCGCATACCTCGCGAAGACGATGGTGATCGCGACCGCCGTCTTTGCTTCGCTCGCAATCGCGGTCCTGCTGTTCGACGCTGGACTCGGTTGGTTGTGGGCCGCGCTCACCGTGTTCATGGTGCTCCGGGCCGCCTTCCTCTGGACCCGGTGGCGGGACGACGTCTGGCTGGTGACCGGAGCAGGCTGAGCTGCCGCCTGGCCGTCATGTCACCCACACTGTTGCTCAGCCCGAGCCACGGCGCCGAGAATGGCAGGATCGGCCCTGGCGATGGCGATCTCGACGACGGCCTCGTCGCCGGCCGACATCGCCGTTGTCACGTCGAGGGCGGCGAGCTCAGTGAGAGCGATCACCAGTCCCTCGTCACCGAGAGCAACGGCTGCTTCACGAGCGTCGGCCAACACCCACCGGTGTTGTTCAGCCACACGTTCGAGCTGGTTGGCGTCGAGACCAGCACCGATTCCGGCAATCGGGTCGGTGATTGCGGCGAGAAACAGATCACGACACATGCGATGCTGGGGAGACGCTGAACTGCACTCGCCGGAGCGAACCGCGTCGACAACGATCTCGATCGTAGCCAGCTCCGCGGCCGGGTTGCCGACATCCAGCAACAGCAACCGGCAGCTCGGGTTCGCCCCTTCGGCACCGGTCTGCGGACGCCGCGCCGGCTCGAGGTCTATCACCGCAACCTCGTCGAGCGTCTGGCCGATCGGCCGCTCATCTGCGGGCTGCCGGCACCCGGCGACGACCACCAGCACAACCAAAACGACCACTCTCCACCGTTGAAAGCCGACCACGGGACCTCCCAAGAACTGCACCACCCTGAGACGGGTGCTCGATCACTTGGGGGAAGGCGGCTCGAGAGCCAACAGCTCGAGGAGCGGCGCAGCGGCTGACTGTGAGTGAGGCTAGGGCACCCAGGGAGTCGCAACGACTCCGACGATCTCGCGCCCGGAGGTTCCCTGGATCACGAAGATGTTGATCATGACCCAGCCGCTCCCATCGTTCGTGGGATCGGAGATCTGGACGTACGAAGCACCAGCGAACTGCGTTGCGAAGAGCGCCTGGTCGTTGCCGAATGGCGAAGCTGTTGTCGGGTCCGGCCCAGATGCAAGACCCACCTCGGTCTCCTCGACGAGCATCGACTGCGTTGGTGAGAAGATTTCACGGCCTGTCCCCTCTGTGGTCCCCCCGTAGTCCGAGGGCAGGATCCAGGCATCGGTTGCCGCCCAGAACGCTCCATCTGCGAGCTGACCGGCCGTGGCTCGCCGTACATCTGATGTCAGGCCGACAGCGACGCCTCGACGGCTCCACGGAAGGGCGGCGAAGGCTCCATCGTCACCTCGGAGTCCGTTGACGAAAGCTTCGCCAATCGAGATCAGCTCGTCGTCGGCTACCTCACCACCAACAGCGAGGTAGCGGGAGTTGACCCATCCCCACTGTCGCCCGTTGCCGAGGGGTTGCGGAAGCCAGACGTTCCACCATTCTTCGCCCTCGCCGAGGCTCGCTGCCTCGCCGTAGTTGGGCTCCCCGTCGCCGACGAACGCCGAGAGAGCGGATCGCTTTCGAATGCCGCTCTGGCCCGGGGGGAGAGTTCCGAGCTCGTCGCCGTCTGCGCCGGGGAGACTTCGCACAACCAGACCCCCATCGGGGTCATCGAGAGAAATGGCGGTGACGAGATGGTCGGGGCCGAAGAGGGGTGCGTCGATCACGACGGGTACGGCCGAGAATGGTTCGAGTTTGCTGTTGGTGCCACCAGCCGACTGGACGACCAGCCACGCCGGGCCAGAGCCCGACACGGGGAGCTCCACCGAGAACGATGCGACAACTCCGAAGTTGCCGGCCGGAGCGAAACCCTGGGCCAGCCAGACTCCGTCGTTGCTCGAGAAGAGCTGGGCGTTGACGGTGCCCTCGAAACCCTCGCCTTGGCCGGTGAGCGCGAGGCTCGAGCCGGAGCTCGTCGTCAAGGGCTCTGGCGATTCGATGACAACCCGAGGCGAAAGAGCCTGGGTGACTACGACACCTTGGGAACCGTCGTCCATCTCGACCGAACCCAGCTCGAGTGCTGTGACGTTCCCGAGATCGCCGTTCTCGAGTGTGCGCGACACCCGGGCCAAGGAGCCTTCGTAGGTGACAAAAACCTCCTCGCCATCTCGTTGAATGAGCTCCAGGAACCGATCAACGGCGTCTCGTGCTGTTGCCTCCCTCGGCCCGAGGATGCCATCCGGAGCGGGCGGCAGATCAGCGCTCGACGGCGTTGCTTCGGTGACACTGGACGACTCCGACAGATCCTCTGGATCGTCGATGGGGTCTCCAACCGGCGGAAGTTCGTTCTCGATGGGGGCAGCACCAGGATCGGTGGTGGACGAGGACGGAAGCGCCGCTATCTCGCCGTCGTCTCGGTTGCGGAAGGTGGCTGTTCCGACGGCGCCGACCACGAGAAGGACGGCAGCGGCCACCAGCAGACGAGGAGCCAGACGGGGCCGTGCGTTCACCGGCGCGAGGCGGGCCTCGATCCGTTCGAGACCATCAGCAGATGGATCAACCTGCTCGGCGTGAGCATGGAGTGCGTCGCGGAGGTCGTCTTCGAGGGTCATGATGGGGTCTCGTCGTTGAGAGTCGAATCAGATGAGGCATCGTCGAGGAGCACGCCGAGGCGCTTGAGACCTCGATGAGCGTGAGACTTGACCGACCCTCGGGCGATGCCCAGCGTGTCGGCGATCTCAGCTTCTGAGAGATCGAGGTAATACCGGAGCGTGAGCACCGCCGCTTGTTTCTCCGGCAGCTCGCGAAGGGCGGCGATGATTCGATCGTGCTCGGTGCTGGCGACACCGGCATCCTCGGCCGCTGCGACCAGTTCGGGGGCATCGGGGGTGTGGGCCCGGCGTACCTGCCGTTTGCGAAGCGCCGAACGAGCTCCGTTCAGCACCATCGATCGAAGGTAGCCAGCCTCCTTCCCAGTTTCGATGTCGTAGTTGCCGGAGACAAGTCTCACGAACGCGTCCTGCACCACCTCTTCTGCGGTTTCCCTGTCATCGACGTTGAACGATGCCAGCCGAACCAAGGATCGATAGTGCTGCTCGTAGAGGTCGGGCAACGAGGCCCTGAGGCTGTCCTTCGAAGGATCGGTTTGCGTGGGCGGGGCTTCGCTGCCCACAACGCGGAGATCGGGTCGGTGGTCGTCGGCGGTGCGCGTTCGCCGAAGCCGAGAAGTGCGGAACGAACGAGTCGTCGCATCTCCCCCTCCGCTGTCTGCCAAGGCCAACACCCTCATGTTCAGTACAGACGCACGACTGCGTCGATTGGTTTACCTGTCGCTCGTTTCAGCTCTCATGAATGCCGAGCCGCGCTCAGAACTTGGAGAAGTTGTATGGCCGGCGATCGGTGAGGAAGACCCGGTCGATTCGCCGCACGACGGCAGCATCGGAGCTGAGAACGCCGGCCGTTGCCAAATCCTGCACCCGATGGTCTCCGAGCAAGACCATCCCCAGCTGCGTCGGCGTCATCTCGATGTCGGGCGTCTCGGTTGTCAACTCGACGCTGCCGATGCCGTTGGCGATCGACAGCTTCCACGGCCCACGTTGATCGTCGAACAGCTGATCATCGATGGCGATGACGATCGTGTCATCAGATGCGTAGGTACGGCTTGCCAGCAGCGTTGCGATGTCGAGCGGCCGGAGCCA
>CAZYLX010000408.1:0-3955 GCA_964648595.1 uncultured Acidimicrobiaceae bacterium | reverse complement strand
CTCCTCGGTCGGGGTGTCGGCCGCATCGAGGGCAGCGTCCGGAGTCGGGTGCTGTTCTGGTGATTCGGAACTGTCCGAGGGCGCCGGCGATGCTCTCCTCGGTCGAGAAGTCGCTGTGTCGTCGGCCAGGCTTACGACGTGACCAGCTCGTTGATGGCCATGCCTTCGACGCCAACGAGCGATTGATCCAGCGTCGCGGCGATGGTCGGCGCCAGATCCTCGATCCGAATCGCCCCGCCACCGTCTTCACTGGCTGAACCCCCGCCCGGTTGAACGACGACCACCTCTCCGGCGGGCTGATGATCACCAGTCCGAGGCCCGTCGTACCGACCGGTGACCAGCCCAATGGTCGGAGACGTCGCGGCATCGATGGGCTTCGACCACTCCCAATCGACCAGCAGATCCGGGAGGTGCGCACGGCGGGCCCCACGATGATGATCATCGACCCGAATGACATCTGCCACGAGCTGACGCCCGGAGTCGGGGCATCGGAGCGCAAGAAGCTCAGCCTCCAACTGGCCGACCAGTTCCATCCCGGCCGGTGCCGATGGATCGATGAAACCCTGCGGTTCGCGACCAGCGACGTTCAGCCGGATCCCTGCGAATCGCTCGTTGTTCGGCACCTGGAAGAAGGCTCTTGCGCCATCGAGGGAGGCGAGTGATGGGTCGCCACCGGCAAGCTGCGACCGGACCTTCTTTGCCGCCCAGTGACCGGCACGGTGAGCTGCCCCTGAGAGGGCTCGGGTGGCCGGCGTCGGCGCAATGGAGTTCTCGATCCGCAACAGTGCTTCTGCCAGGATGTGTTCCCCGCCGTAGTGGGGAACGAAGCCGTGGCTGAGGACGACGAACACCGTTGCGTCCTCGAGCTCTTCGAGGAGCCGGCCCAACTGGGCATCGAGCTCGGAATACACATCCAACAGCGGATCCCCGCCCAGTGCGATTGCCGCCTCCGGGTCGTGGGCAACATGGTTCTGGTCATGGTGTTTCCACAAGTGATGGCCGGCACAGTGCGATTCGGAGAACACGGTGAAGAACAGATCCCAGGTATCTCGGCGGAGAACGTCGAGCGAAAGGTCTCCCTTGGCCTTGGCTCCCTCCAGCAGAGCGTTCACCATGAATGCCGGCGATTTCGTGCGCGCCGTGTGGTCACAGCGCACCTCGATCGGGTGTTGGCTCCGCCCATCCATCACCTCGCCGGCCCCGACTGATGTCGTTGGTAGCCATCGGTCGTGACTGCCCCAGTCGACGATCTGGAGACCGTTGAGTTCCCGTGCCGGCGCGCTGAGTGGCACATCCACGATGGCGACCTTGGCTCCAGCGTGCGAGAGCGACTCCCACATGGGGACCCCGCCCGCTTCCGCCGGCTGCATCCGCCGAGTTGCGTACGCACCGGGAACGAACTGACGCCAGCTGTAGATGCCGTGTATCGCCGGCCCGCACCCAGTGGCCAGGCTCGGCCAGATCGACCCGACGTAGAGACCGTACGGCGGAACGAGAGAGCGTCGTCGGCCTCGTTCAACGAGCGAGGCCAGATGGGGCATGCGCCCATCCGCCATGAGTCCCGCAGCGACCGCCGGATCGCACGCATCGAACCCGATCACTGCTGTTCGTGCCGACATCGGATCGATCCCCCGGTAGCTCCCACCGAGCTGCTCGATACAGAGTAAGCGTCGGAATCAACCGACGTCGATCCCAGGCCGCTGCGCTCGCGCTTGTCATGGACAATCAGCCCCGGCGAGGGATGACCACGACGGTGCCGTCCGGTTCGTGATGCACGCTCACCCGCACGCCGTAGAACTCGGCGAGCGTGTCGGCCTCGAGCACCTCGGTCGCGGTGCCCATCGCAACGACATTGCCCTCGTGCATCAGGGCCAGTCGGTCGCTGTACAGCCCGGCCAGCGTGAGATCGTGCATGGCCGACACCACGGTCAACCCATGATCACCCTGGAGCGTGCTCACCAACTCGAGCGCCTGTTGCTGATGGCCGATGTCGAGGGCGCTTGTCGGCTCGTCGAGCAGCAGCACCGGTGCCTCGGTGGCCAATGCTCGGGCAATCACCATGCGTTGCGCCTCACCGCCGCTGAGTTCGCCGAGGTGGCGGTCCCTGAAGTCGGCGAGATCGAGACGGTCCAACACATCGTCGACCATGGCCCGATCATGTTTGGTCTCGCGACCGAAGTAGCTGACATGGGGCGACCGGCCGAGAAGCACGTAGTCCCGCCCCGTCATGTCGGCCGGCATGATCGGCGCCTGGGGCACATAGGCCAGCAACGCCGCCTTCCTCGCCCGCGATCGGAGCGTGAGTGATGCCCCGTCGATCGAGATGTCGCCGCCGTGGTCGACGAGGCCTACCGCCGCTCGTAGCAATGAAGACTTGCCTGCTCCGTTCGGCCCGATCAGGCCGAGCCACTCACCGGATGCAACGTTGGCCGTGAAGCCGGAGAGCACCTGATGTTTGCCGTAGGACACGGTCACATCCGCGAAACTCAGCGAGCTCATACCGCCATCCGGTTCGTCCGCAGGAGGTAGATGAAGAACGGCGCACCGATGAAAGCGGTGACGACGCCGACCGGCAGCTCAGACGGAGCGATCGCGATACGGCTGAGGATGTCGACCAGTATCAAGAAGCTGGCACCGAGCAACATGGAGAGCGGAAGCAGCAGGCGATAGGAGGCCCCGGCCAGCAGGCGAACGATGTGGGGAACGACGAGGCCGACGAACCCGATCAAGCCGCTCACCGAAACCACCGCAGCCGTCCCGAGCGTCGCCGCGATCACAACGATCAGCCGGATTCTGGCGACCGGTGCACCGAGGGTTGCCGCTTCGTCGTCGCCAACGCGGAAGAGATCGAGATGTCGGGCATGGGCCAACAGCACGACCGTGGTGACGATCACATATGGCAGCACGAGGCGGATGTCGGCCCACGATGCATTGACGAGCCGACCGAGGATCCAGGTGTAGACCTCGCGAACGACCTCGGAGTTGCGTTGGAGGATGAACGTCTGGATCGCCGTGGTCAGCGACACCATGGCAACCCCGGCCAGCACCAGGGTGGCACCCGTACGGTTGCCGCCGAACGCAGCACCGACGGTGTAGGTGATGGCCACGGTCGCCAGAGAGAGCACGAAGGCCAGCGCCGGTGTCGGGTCGACGAACCAGGCTCCCTCGTCACCACGCAGATACAGGATGGCAATCGTTGCCCCGAGGCCCGCGCCCGCGGCAGCCCCGAGCAGATACGGATCGACCAGCGGATTGCGGAACACGCCCTGATAGCTCGCTCCGCCGAGCGACAACGTCCCGCCGACCAACGCGGCCAGGACCACCCGAGGGAAACGGATGGTCCAGATGAGGTTCCACTGGGCCTCGGAGACTCCGCTGTCGAAATCGATGAATGGCAGATGATCGACAATGGCCAGCGGCACTCGCCACGGCGACGGTCCGGCCGGCCCGAACATGGCGCCCGCCAGCACGGAACACACGAGCAACGTGGTTGCACCAAGCAGCCACATCGTCGACCGTCCGTACCGGCCGACCATGTCAGCTCGCCGTCGCTGTCACGCTGTCGACCGCGGCTGCTACCTGTTCCAGATAGTCGACGGTGCGAGGCCCCCACCGGGAGGCAACGTCGTCGTTCATCTCGATGACGTTCCCGGCCTGGACAGCAGCCAAATTGCCCCAGCCGTCCCTGGCGGCGATCGACTCTGCGGTCTCACCGCAATAGATCGTGCAGGCGAGGAAGATCATGTCGGGGTCGGCGTCGACGATGAACTCCTGGCTCAGCTGAGGGAACGATCCTGCGTCCTCGGCAACAATGTTCTCCAAGCCGACCAGCGTGTAGACCGAGCCGATGAACGAGGCCGGTGACACCGAGTAGAAGGTCGGATCGAGCTCGTGGTAGAAGGTGAGCGCAGGGTCCGGAGTGGTGACGGTGCTGGTGACGGCATCGACACGAGCC
>CAZYLX010000407.1:0-3961 GCA_964648595.1 uncultured Acidimicrobiaceae bacterium | reverse complement strand
TCTCGAAGAACGCGTTGCGCAAGTAGCTGCGGGCAGCTTCGAGCGTTGGCGGCTCGCCTGGACGGGCACGCTTGTAGATCTCGATGAGGGACTCTTCGCGGGTGGGGGCGATTTCGCGATCCTTCTCCCACTGGCCTTCGAGGAAGCTGAAGTGCTCGACGAAGGCATCGAGGAAACCGGGAACGGTCTCTTCGTCGAACCCGATGGCACGCAAGAGCGTGAACAGCGAGAGGCGACGCTTGCGGGCGACGCGAACGCCGGCGGTCGGGTCCTTGCCGGGCTTCTGCTCGACATCGAACTCCATCCACTCACCGCGGTATGGGTGGATCGTGCCCGTGACCATCTGGTGCTTGGACAGGTTTCGCAGACGGAACCGTTCACCGGGCTGGAAGATGACGCCCGGCGAGCGAACGAGCTGCGACACGACGACACGCTCGGTGCCGTTGATGACGAAGGTGCCCTTGTCGGTCATCATGGGGAAGTCGCCCATGAAGACGGTCTGTTCCTTGATCTCGCCAGTGTTGGCGTTGAAGAACCGAGCGCGCACGAAGATCGGTGCGGCGTAGGTCATGTCCTTTTCCTTGCACTCCTCGACGGAGAACTTCGGATAAGGCTTCAGATCCTCGTCATGAGGATCGAATTGGAGGTCGAGCTGCAGCGTCTCGGTGAAGTCCTTGATCGGACTGATATCACGGAACGCATTGGCCAGACCTTCCTCGAGGAACCATTCAAAGGATTCCCGTTGGACAGCAATCAGATCGGGAAGCTCGAGAGCCTCCGAAAGTTTGCCGAATGAGTAACGGTCGCGAGCGAGAGTGCGAGCAGGCAAAGGACACCACCAGGGGTAGCACGACGAGCAGTCGGAAGCCGGCGCGCGTAGATCCTCTTCACTGCCTGGATCTCATGGTCTGACTCGATTGGCTTGTGGGGCCGTTCGGACAGATTTCTGGGGTCGAGAAAGCACAAAGGCGCGAGCACGGTTCGCTCAAGCATAGGGGGGCCATCTACCAGCCACAACCGACTCGCGGCGTGATGGTAAAGAAGTGGCAAGCCGAGGTCAAGCATCTCAGTCGAGGTTGTCACCGATGTGACACCTACGTCACGCTCCGTGAAATCTGGTGGCTCCCACCTTCGAAGCCCTCGCGGACAAGCGTCCATCGCCCAAAACAACGGGATCCCCGCACCAATCGGTGCGAGGATCCCATCAAACGGCTCGCCGACGGACAGCCGGCGGGTGTCAAGTGAAGCTCTTACTTGAGGTCGACGCCGCCGCCGGCCTCTTCGATCTTGGCCTTGGCTGCCTCGGCATCGTCCTTGGACGCACCCTCCAACACGTTGGTGGGGGCACCCTCGACGAGCTCCTTGGCTTCCTTGAGTCCGAGGCTGGTGAGCTCACGGACGGCCTTGATCACCTGGATCTTCTTGTCGCCGGCGCTGGTGAGCACGACGTCGAAGCTGTCCTTCTCCTCTGCTGCCTCAGCAGCAACCGGCGCAGCAGCAGCAGCGGCCACAGGGGCAGCGGCCGTCACGCCGAACTTCTCTTCGAAGTCGGTGAGAAGCTCAGAGAGCTCCAGGACGGACAGGTTGGCAATGCCTTCGAGGATTTCTTCTTTGGTCATATTCAGCTCTCTTCGGTTTCGTTGGCTGCATCAGCAGCGGGAACTTCAGCTGCGTCTGCAACTGTCTCTTCAGCTGCGTCTGCAGCGGGTGCTTCATCAGCGGGTGCTTCATCAGCGGGTGCTTCATCAGCGGGTGCTTCTTCGGCGGGTGCTTCTGCCGCGGGAGCGCCAGGGGCGCCGCCTTGGTCGATGAGCGCCTTGAGGCCGTACGCCATGTCGCGTGGCAGTGCTTGGAGCAAGCCGGCGAGCTGAGTCATCGGGGCCGCGATCGCACCGGCAAGCTTGGCCAGCAACACTTCGCGCGGTTCGATTTCGGCGAGCTGCTTGAGCCCGTCGGCATCGATGAATTGGCCTTCGAAAAGGCCACCCTTGACGATCAGATCCGGGTTGTCCTTGGCGAAGTCCTTCAGGGTCTTCGCCACGGTGACGACATCACCGGCCTCGCCCTCGGGCGTGGTCTCGGTGAACGCGAGTGCCGTTGGACCGACGATGAGTTCGCTGAACTCCTCGTTGAGGCCTTCGGCGGCGCGAAGGACCAAGGTGTTCTTGTACACCTTGTAGCTCCCGCCAGCGGGACGAAGGTTGATCCGAAGCTGCGACATCGCGTCGACGGAGAGCCCTCGATATTCAGTAACCATCACTGCTTCCGCAGCCGCGAGTCGGCCTTTGACCTCTTCGACGATGGCGACCTTGTCCGGTCGTGGGTTGTCCATTGCACCTCCTCTCATGTGTTCGTTGGATGGATGGGGTTTCGCACGATCGACGCCAAGGTCGATCGGATTCCCCACCATTTCCGAGACTCGAACACGTTGCCCGAGAACGGAGCGAGGTGCGAGGAACGAAGAGAGTGCAGAAGTCAATCACCTCATTCGGAGTTACACCGCTCCCCCGGCCCGGAGGCTGGAGCATTGGCACCCGAACATCTCTGGCGAGCTTCGATGTAGTGCAGCGGGCAAGGCTAGCGACTCGATGCGCGAACGCATCGCCGAGCGCACCTGCCGGGCCCAAAACGCAAAAGACCCCCGCTCATCGGGCGGGAGGCCGATCGCGGATCTGACCAGATCAGTCTGCAGTCCCGATGCGGTTCGGGTCGATCTTGACGCCGGGGCCCATCGTGCTCGAAGCGTTGATCTTCAAGATGTAGCGACCCTTGGCCGAGGCCGGCCTCGCCTTGTTGATCTCGTCGAGGAGGGTGTCGAAGTTTCGAAGGAGATCTTCTGGCTCGAAGCTCGACTTGCCGATCGAGACGGAGATGTTGCCGTAGCGGTCGGTGCGGTACTCGACGGTGCCGCCCTTGAAATCGTTGACGGCCTTGCCGACGTCGGTGGTGACCGTGCCGGTCTTGGGGTTCGGCATGAGACCACGGGGCCCGAGCACACGACCGAGGGTGCCGACCTTCGGCATGAGTTCAGGAGTGGAGATGGCGAGGTCGAAATCGAGCATGCCACCTTCGACCTCGGCCACGAGCTCTTCACCGCCGACGAGGTCAGCGCCGGCCTCGGTGGCGGCTGCTGCTGCTTCACCAGTGGCGAAGACGGCCACGCGAATCGTCTTGCCGGTGCCTGCGGGGAGGGCAACCGTGCCGCGAACGATCTGATCAGCCTTACGAGGATCGACCCCGAGACGCATGGTCACATCGACCGACTCGTCGAACTTGGCAGGCGCCAGGCTCTTCACCAAATCCATTGCCTCACTCGGGCTGTGGAGGTTGTCGCGGTCGTAACGCTTGGTTGCGTCGAGATACTTCTTGCCTTTTGCCATGATGGCTCCCTCATTGGTACGGCCGACGGTCGAGGTGAACACGCCGAGCCTTTGTTTGTAAGAACTTGTGGAGCAGCCCCTGGACCGTGCAACCCACTCAAATCGGTGGACGTTGCGAGCGCCAGCGAGCAACTCCGAGAAACTCGAGGCCCGCTAGGGCCGAGAGTTTCAGCGGACTCGAACACCCATCTGGCGAGCGGTGCCCTTGACCTGCATCTTGGCCGCTTCGAGGTCGTAGGCGTTGAGGTCGGGCATCTTGACTTCAGCAATCTCCGCGACTTGCGCCTCGGTGATCGACCCGGCGCGGTCGCGCTTGGGGTCCGCAGCACCCTTGTCGATGCCGGCAGCCTTCTTGATGAGCTGCGACGTGGGAGGGGTCTTCGTGATGAAGCTGAAGGACCGGTCCTCGAAGATCGTGATCTCGACCGGGACGATGCTGCCCCGCTGGGACTCGGTCCTGGCGTTGTACTCCTTGCAGAAGTCCATGATCGCAACGCCGTAGGGACCGAGCGCGGTACCGACAGGCGGAGCCGGCGACGCTGCGCCAGGCGATGATTCACGGGACGGTCGCCGCTTCTTTC
>CAZYLX010000406.1:0-3963 GCA_964648595.1 uncultured Acidimicrobiaceae bacterium | reverse complement strand
AGTCATGATGGGGGTTCTGTTCGGCGTCGCTGGCGTCGCGGTCGTCGCGATCGCCGGTCCGACGATGCTCGACTGGTTCCAGTCGAATGACGAGGCGCCAGCGTTGGCCCTCGCCGAACCAGTGGGAGAGCCAACGCAGCGGGTGATCGTCGACGGCGACACCGTGTACTTGGAGGGCATGGTGCCTGACCAAACCATCTCCGAAGTCCTCGAATCGACTGCGGTCGCCGTCGTCGGTCGAGAGCGCGTCGTCAACAACTTCGAGATCAGTGACCGGGCCGTCTACGACCCCTCGCAGCCGATCCAGTTCAGCGCCGCCAAGCCGGTGCTGTTCACCACAGGAGCAGCCAGATTGCCGGCGCAGTATCGACCGTTGATCGACCTCGCGGTCGAGCTCATGGACGCAGAGCCGACCTCCACGCTCTCGATCACCGGCCACACCGATGACATCGGGCCAGCAGACGCGAACTTCAGGTTGTCGCTCAGTCGAGCAGAGGCTGTGTCGACCCGAATCGAACAGCACGGAATCGATCGCACCCGCCTCACGGTCGAGGGTCGGGGCGAGACCGAACCGATCGACAGCAATGAAACGCCCGGCGGTCGCGCCGTCAACCGGCGAGTCGAGTTTTCGATTCTCGGCCTGTTCGGTCGCTGAGAACGGGTCGACGTTCGTCAGCGGAGTACGCCACGCTCAACGAGTGCGGCTCGACAATCGCCGGGGTGCCTGGCAAGGGCGGCATCCAGCCCGCATTCGAGGGCGGCGTCCACGTTGATCTGGTTGTCGTCGAAGTAGAGGACGTCGCTGGGCTGGCATGCGAGGTCTTCGACGATGTGGGTGAAGATCTCGACATCGGGCTTCACCATGTCGAGCTGGTAACTGAGATAGGTCCGGGTGAAGAGCGCCTGTACGTCGGCGTGTTGACGTTGGCCGTCCCAGTGGAGCGCGTTCGTGTTGGAAAGGACGCCGATCTCGAGATCGTTCGGCAGGTCGGCGATGAGTTGCTGCGCGCCGTCGAACAAGCCCTTTGGCCAATCGGTGAAGCGACGGATCATCTCGGCGCCACCGAAGGACAATCCAAGTTCTTCGACGATGCGTTCACCGAATTTTTCCGGCGTGCAGCGCCCTCGCTCGAAGTCACGAACCGCAGGGCTACGAAGCCAACGAGTCCAGAACTCATCAACAGGAAGCGGATCATCGCCGAGAATCTCTGTGAGCGGGCCCAGCTCGACGAGCACGCCACCCATGTCGAACACAATGGCGCGGTAGGTGCTGTGCCTGTCTGTCACCCGATGCACGGTAGCGGTACCTCTCGACGGCAAGCTGGGCGGATGCCGCTTCGCCCCAGCCGACGGATTCGTGCGATCACGGTCGGGCTCATCCTGCTGATCAGCGCATGCTCGAGCGACGATGCGGCTGCCCCACCACTTGCTGCTGAGGCAGTCACGTTGGCTGCGCTCCCAGATGGGGGTTTCCTCTGGGCCGACATCAGCGGCAGCGTGAACGACCAGGAGGGCAACGAAGTCGGCTCGGTCGATGCTGTCACTGATGGTCAACGCGGCCTGCTCGGGCTGGCGGTCGATTCGGCCGGCCGGATCTTCGTCAGCTACACCGACGTCACGTTCGACCTTGTGGTCAGTGAACTCGTCGACGGGAGTGAGCGTCAGGTCTGGCGAGGTCCGACCACCGTGCAAGGTGGCAACGGCGGTCGGCTGGTACTGCAAGACGGCGAACTGATCATCGGCATCGGGTTGCTGAACGACAGAGCCGGCCAGGCCGACCCCACCTCGATTGTCGGCAAGCTCATTGCGATCGACCCCAACGGAACGCCCGAGAGCCAGTCCCCCCGGATCCTGTCCGGGCCGTGGAACAACCCCTTTGCCTTCGATGCCCGGCCTGACGGCTCGATCTGGGTTGCCGACAACGAGCCACGGGACGGGGATGAGCGTTTGGCTCGCGGGGATCTGGGGATCGGCCCCGAGGTGGCGCTGGTCCTTCCCGCGGATTCAGCACCGTCGGGTCTCGCAGCCACATCAAACGCTCTGTTCGTGTGTTCCTACAACTCGCTCCAGCTGGACCGATACGAGTTCACCGAGAGCACCCCGGTCTTCGCTGAGACCATCGCCGACGACTGCGTGTTCGACGTCGAGATCCTTGCCAACGGTGACCTGATCTACAGCACGGGGACCAGCATCGTTCGGCTCACACCCTGAAGGATCGGGCCGACGCCCTGAGGACCGACCTCGAAGGTTTCGTTGCCCCTGAGTCAGCGCCGTAGTCTCATCACCATGCACTACATCAATGGCGAATGGGTTCCTGGCAGCGTCGATTTCGACGTGACGAACCCGGCGACTGGCGAGACGATCGGCTCGGTCGCCGACGGCGGAACAGCGGAAGCAACAGCGGCGGTCGATGCAGCAGATGCCGCCTTCCCGGCATGGGCGTCTCGGACCGCATACGAGCGCTCTGAGATGCTCTATGCGGCCTGGCAGTTGATGATGGATCGGCGAGAGGATCTCGCCCAAGTCATGACCCTCGAGCAGGGCAAACCGATCAAAGCCGCACGCAACGAGGTCAAGTACGGGGCCGACTTTCTTCTTTGGTATGCCGAAGAAGCGAAACGGGTCTATGGGGAAACAATTCCTGCACCTCGATCCGATCAACGATTCATCGTGATGCGCCAACCGGTCGGCGTATGCGCCGCCATCACGCCCTGGAACTATCCGATCTCCATGCTGACGAGAAAGATCGGGCCCGCCCTGGCCGCCGGTTGCACGATCGTGCTCAAGCCGGCAGAGCAGACCCCCCTCTGCGCAAAGGCAATGTTCGAGATCTTCCACGACGTCGGCGTGCCGGCGGGCGTGGTCAATCTGGTGAACGCATCGGATCCGGTGCCGGTCGGCGACGTTTGGCTTGGCGATCCTCGAGTCCGGAAACTGACCTTCACCGGCTCGACCGAGGTGGGCAAGCTTCTCGGTGCTCGAGCGGCGACAGCAATGAAGCGGGTGTCCATGGAGCTGGGCGGCCATGCTCCGTTCATCGTGTTCGGCGACGCCGATCCTGTTCATGCCGCAAAGGGGGCCTCGCTGGTCAAGTTCTTGAACACCGGTCAGGCCTGCATCAGCCCCAACCGGATCTACGTCCAACGCAGCATTGCCGAACCGTTCCTGGCCACTCTGACCGAGCGGGTCGCCAAGATGAAGGCTGGCATCGGTACGTCAGAGGGTGTGACGATCGGGCCGCTCGTCGACCAGCCCAGCGTCGACAAGGTCGACCGCCAAGTTCGTGATGCGGTCGACAAGGGAGCAACCGTTCTGACCGGCGGCGAGCGCCTCACCGCCGATGGCCTCGACCAGGGCTTCTTCTACGCTCCAACGGTGCTTGGCGATGTCACCGAGGACATGCTCATCCATTCCGAGGAGACGTTCGGGCCGGTCGCACCCGTGATCATCTTCGATGACGAAGCCGACATCCTGGCGAAGGCCAACGACACCACCTACGGGCTTGCCGCCTACCTCTACACCCGAGACATTAGTCGGGCATGGCGAATCGCGGAGGGTCTCCGGTTCGGCATCATCGGCATCAACGACATCAACCCAACGGCTGCCGCTGCCCCGTTCGGTGGCGTGAAGGAATCCGGCATCGGCCGCGAAGGCGGTCACGTTGGACTCGACGAATACCTCGACACCAAACTCGTCGGCCTCAGCGTCTGAATCGCCGACCGACCTGAAGCCGCAGCTCATCAACTCCCCCGATAGGCCCCAACATGAACGATCTGACAGGTAGGACTGCGGTCATCACGGGCGGCGCCAGCGGTATCGGCCTCGCCATGGCCGAGCGTTTCGGAGCAGCCGGCATGAACCTCGTCTTGGCCGACGTCGAAGCGCCAGTGCTCGACGCCGCCGTCGGCGCCTTCGCGTCAAAGGGGGGGGAGGCACTCGGGGTCGTCACCGACGTCAGCAACA
>CAZYLX010000405.1:0-3993 GCA_964648595.1 uncultured Acidimicrobiaceae bacterium | reverse complement strand
TTCGTCGCGACGGCGACGTCGCCGAACGCTCCCGTCGCGGCCTACGAGAACGTCGAGAAGAAGATCTACGGCGTGCAGTACCACCCGGAAGTGGTGCACACCCCACACGGCATGGCGGTACTCGAGCAGTTCCTCTGGCGCGAAGCAGGCTGCACTCCCAACTGGACGATGGGATCGATCATCGACCAGTCGGTCGAGGCCATTCGTGCTCAGGTCGGTGGGGCCAAGGTCATCTGCGCGCTCAGCGGTGGCGTCGACTCTGCTGTCGCCGCGGCGATGGTGCACAAGGCCGTCGGCGATCAGCTCACCTGCATCTATGTCGACACCGGCCTCATGCGTCTCAACGAATCCGACCAGGTGGTCGAGACGTTCGAGAAGCACCAGGGCATCGAATTGATCCACGTCACGGCCGGTGATCGCTATTTCGAGAAGCTTGCTGGTGTGACCGAGCCGGAAGCCAAGCGGAAGATCATCGGCGAACTCTTCATCCGAATCTTCGAGGATTTCGCCCGCGGCCTCGACGACGCCAAGTTTCTCGTACAGGGAACCCTCTATCCCGATGTCATCGAATCTGGTACGAAGGACGCAGCGAAGATCAAGAGCCACCACAACGTTGGCGGCCTGCCAGACGATCTCGACTTCGATCTCGTCGAACCGCTCCGGAACTTGTTCAAGGACGAGGTGCGAAAGGTCGGTTCCGAGCTGGGGCTGCCAGACGAGATCGTGCAACGTCAGCCATTCCCTGGCCCCGGTCTCGGTGTTCGCATCATCGGCGAGGTCACGGCCGAGAAGGTCGAGATCCTTCAACACGCCGACGCAATCGTTCGCGAAGAGGTCGCAGCTGCCGGGCTCGAACGTGACCTGTGGCAGTCGTTCGCTGTGCTCGCCGACATCCGCACCGTTGGTGTCATGGGTGACGAGCGAACGTATGCCCACCCGATCATCATTCGTGCGGTGAACTCCGATGACGCAATGACCGCAGATTGGGCTCGGCTTCCCTACGACCTTCTCGAGCGGATGAGCAACCGCATCATCAACGAGGTCGACGGGGTCAATCGGGTGGCCTACGACATCACGTCGAAGCCCCCCGGAACCATCGAGTGGGAGTAATTCGGACGAGCTCGCGTTAGGACCTCCTGCCCTGCCGGTTCTGGCCTCATCGTGATCTGGTTGCCTTTGCTGGCGCGAATGCGCCAGGCCGAGAGTGCGTGTCATGACTGTCGCTCCTCGTGTCGTTCCTGGAACCGAGGTGGTCGTGGTTCTGCTTGTTGGTGCAGTGTTGATCCTCCTTTCCGTCCCGGCGTTGTGGTGGCTCGGGCGTCGGCCGGGACGAGGGGCGGGACAGCTCGCCGGCCTTCTCGTCTCTGCAGGTGTGTAGATTCTCGGAGTCACCGTGATCGGTGTCCGTTTGTGGGCGCAGGGTGCCACGGGGACCTCCCAGCTCGCTCGGGCGTTGGTGTGGGGCGAGTCCGGGTTCGGTGACCAAGACCGGTTCCCGTCGCGATCCATGCCAGCCGCCGAGAATCCGGTGGTCTTCTCGACGTCGGTCGGTTCTCCCGTCGAAGACTTCGTCGGTTCAGCGAATGGGTTGGCGCTCGATGAGCTCCTCGAGTCGAATGAGACGACGGCATTCCTCGTCCTGCACGGCGACGTCTTGCTCTATGAGGGCTACTTCAACGGCTCGAGTCGTGAGGCGGTCCAAACGTCGTTCTCGGTGGCGAAATCCTTCACTGCCACGCTGATCGGCATCGCCATCGAGGAAGGCCGTATCGGGGGCCTCGATGACCCGATCACTGACTACGTTCCGGAACTCGGCCAACGTGACAACGCCTTTGCAGCCATCACCCTTCGTCACCTGATCACGATGTCGTCGGGTCTCTCGTTCGTCGAGGGCTCGTCTCCCTGGGCCGATCCGGCCAACACCTATCACGGCACTAATCTGCGATCCGCTGTCGTCAACGTCCCACAAGTTGAACAGCCGCCCGGCACGGCGTTCGACTACAACGACTGGAACGTCATCCTGCTCGGTCTGGTGCTGGAGCGGTCTACGGAGATGTCGGTCGCGGACTATGCGGCGACTCGGCTCTGGCAACCGATGGGTGCGGAGGCTGACGGTTCTTGGAGTTTGGACAGCGAGCGCCACGGGTTCGAGAAGATGTTCGTCGGAGTCAACGGCCGAGCGATCGACTTCGCCAAGCTCGGTTGGCTCTATCTGAACGACGGGCGAAATGGGTCTCGCCAAGTCGTGTCATCTGGCTTCATCGCCGAGGCGACCCGTGAAGACGCGTCGACCGATCCCGCAGCCGAGTACCAGTACCTCTGGTGGATCGACCAGGGGCAGGGGGCGTACTTCGCCAACGGCGACCACGGACAGTTCATCTACGTCGATCCGAATGCCGATGTGGTCATTGTCCGACATGGCCGAGGACCGGGTGATGTGGACTGGGTCGACTTCATGGGCGACCTCGTTGATTGGATCGATTCCCGACTCTCATAGGGTGCGGCATGGCCAAGACTCGTACGTATGACCTCGTGGTGTTCGGAGCGACGAGCTTCGTCGGCCAGATTCTCTGTCGCTACCTCGTGGATCGGCACGGCACCGACGGTGGCCTGCGATGGGCGATTGCCGGCAGAAGCGCCGACAAGCTCGAAGTTGTTGTCGCCGACACCGGGGCTGACGTCCCCCGGATCGTCGCCGATGCCGCCGACCCCGAGGCCATGGCCTCACTCGTCGCTACGACCACCGTTGTTGTCTCGACTGTGGGCCCATACGCGCTCTACGGATCAGAACTTGTGGAGGCCGCGGCATCAGCCGGAACCCACTACTGCGATCTCACCGGGGAGCCCCAGTGGATGCAGCGAATGATCGATCAACACAGTGACGCGGCTGAAGCCAGCGGAGCTCGCATTGTTCACACCTGCGGGTTCGATTCGATCCCGTCCGATCTCGGTGTCTGGTTCACCCAAGAGCAGGCGCTCGAGCGTTTCGGTGCTCCGTGCGTCGAGATCGCGATGCGAGTGAAGGCGATGAAAGGTGGGGCCAGCGGAGGCACGATCGCCAGCGGTCTGAACGTGATGGAGGAGGTCGCAGCCGATCCTTCCTTGCGGAAAGTGTTGGCCAATCCGTATGCCTTGGCGCCGAGCGACATGCGCACCGGGCCCAGCCAGCCCAACGTGACAATCCCCAAGATGGACGACGCGTCGAAGTCGTGGGTGGCGCCGTTCGTGATGGCGTCGGTGAACACCAGAGTCGTGCATCGCAGTCACGCCCTGCTTGGCCGCCCATGGGGAGACGACTTTCGCTATGACGAGGCGATGATGATGGGCGGCGGTCCGGTCGGGGCGGCGAAGGCGGCTGCGCTCACCGGAGGTCTTGGGGGCTTCATGGGTCTCGCCGCAATCGGTCCCGTGCGCTCAGTGTTGAAGAAGTACGTGCTGCCGAAGCCTGGCACCGGGCCGTCGCCAGACGCGCAGGTTGCGGGGTTCTACGACATTCGTTTCTTCGGGCGAACAGAAGGCGGTGAGACGATTGAAACCAAAGTCACCGGAGATGGCGACCCTGGCTACGGGTCAACAGCCAAGATGCTCGGTGAGGCGGCACTGGCCCTGGTCCAGACATCTGGTCCTGGCGGCTTTCACACGCCGACGTCAGCGTTCGGCAGCGAACTGATCGATCGTCTCGAACGCCACGCCGGGTTGACCTTCGAGGTCGTTGCCTGAACGCTTGGGCTGTTCGTGGCGGTCAGTTGATCTGTACAACGAACGACCACGCGACCACGATCGTGAGAACGGCGGCGGCATGAGCCAGGCGGAGCCATCGCTCCTTGGCCCATGCATCGCTGGCCAGCGTCGCAATGCGTTCATCGAGCTGAGTGAGACGAAACTCGCGAACCATGAACGGCACCGTGATGCCGATGGCAACAGCAAGAAGCCCGACGAAGAAGAACAACCCGACCGATACGGCCAGCGCCCAGGTCTTCGACATGCCCCAGT
>CAZYLX010000404.1:0-4003 GCA_964648595.1 uncultured Acidimicrobiaceae bacterium | reverse complement strand
GAGTGACACAGTGCTGGTGTTCGCAACGGGAGCCGCAGGCAACGAGCCAATCACCGACCCGGCGAGCTCAGCAGCTCAGTCGCTCAAGGAAGCGCTCGACGTGGTCAACCTCGATCTTGCTCACCAGATCGTTCGTGACGGTGAAGGAGCAACGAAGTTCGTCGAGATCGAAGTGACGGGGGCTGCGTCTGACCAGGCAGCTCACCGAATTGGTCTTTCGATTGCCAATTCGCCACTCGTCAAGACCGCATTGGCAGCTTCGGACGCCAACTGGGGTCGGGTCGTGATGGCCGTTGGCAAGGCAGGCGAACAGGCTGACCGCGACAAGCTCGCAATCTGGATCGGCGAGGAGCAATGCGCCGAGGCGGGGTGGGAGAAGCCCGGTTACTCCGAGGCCGCCGCCACCGAACACCTGCAGCAGGACGAGGTCCGGATCCGGGCCGACGTTGGCATTGGAAACGGCCGAGCAACGGTCTGGACCTGCGACCTCACCCACGGCTACATCGACATCAACGCTGGGTACCGCTCATGACCACGACATCGGCTGACTCCGAGACCAGCGGGACCACACCCCAACGCGGGTACTCACCGGAGCGCCGCACCGAGGCACTCATCGAAGCGCTGCCGTACATCCAGCGGTTCCGTGGCGCCATCATCGTCGTCAAGATCGGTGGCAACGCGATGGTCGATCCCGACCTCAGCCGTACCTTCGCTGAAGACATCGTCTTGCTCCGTTCGGTCGGCCTCAAGCCGGTAGTCGTCCATGGTGGTGGGCCGCAGATCGGCGAGCTCCTCGGACGCCTCGGCAAGGCGTCAGAGTTCCGAGATGGCCTTCGTGTCACCGACGCCGAGACCCTCGACGTCGCCCGCATGGTGCTGGTCGGAAAGGTTGGCCGAGACATCGTCGGCCAGATCAACATCCACGGTGCGTACGCCGTTGGAATGTCGGGTGAAGACGGCGGTCTCATCCGTGCTGAGGCTCGGGATCCAGAGCTCGGCTTCGTCGGCGACGTCGTTGCCGTCAATCCGGGCATTCTCCAGAAGCTCCTGGCCGAGGACCTCATCCCGGTGATCTCCAGCATCGGCAGTGACGCCAGCGGCCAGGCATACAACATCAACGCAGACACGGTCGCCGGGGCGGTGGCCGGTGCGCTCGGTGCCGAGAAGGCGGTCTATCTGACCGACGTCCCAGGACTTCTCCTCGACGTTGCCGATCCGAGCAGTCTCATCGCTCGGGCCACGGTTGCCGAGCTCGACGCCTACATCGCAGACGGAACGATCAGCGGCGGGATGCTGCCGAAGATCGATGCCTGCGTCGCAGCAGTGGCTGCCGGCGCGGCGAGCGCCCACATGCTCGATGGTCGAGTGCCGCACGTACTACTTCCCGAGCTCTTCACCGACGCCGGCATCGGCACCATGATCACCGCGACCGCGCCATGAAGACTCCGTTTGACGACACGCGACGCAACCAACAGGGGACCCCATGACCAACACGCCAACCATCCAGGAGATTCACCGGAACGCCGTCGGTGCCCCGGACGACATGGAACGGTGCCCGATTGCGCCGACCTATGGGCCCTCTCGCGTGCAATTTGTTCGCGGTCAAGGGTCGTATCTCTTCGACCGATTCGACACTCGCTACGTCGACTTCCTGAGCGGGCTTGCCGTCACCAGCCTCGGCCACAGTCATCCTGAGGTGGCAGAAGCCGTCAGCGCGCAGGCGCTGCGTCTACAGCATGTGTCCAATCTGTTCGCCACCGAGCACTGCGGTGACGTGTCGATTGCGATCGATCGTGCCATTGGTGATGGCACCCAGGCCGGGGGCCAGACCTTCTTCGCCAATTCGGGTGCAGAAGCCAACGAAGCAGCGATCAAGCTCGCTCGAAAGTGGGGCGGCCACGGCCGCCACGCCGTGTTGTCTGCGTTCCAGAGCTTTCACGGCCGCACGCTGGCCACCCTCCACGCAACCGGGCAGCCGTCCAAGTGGGAAGCTTTCCAACCGCTGCCCGAGGGCTTCAAACATGCGGTGTGGAATGACATCGCCGACTTTGAGCGGGTGATGGACGACACGGTTGCCGCCATCCTCATCGAACCCGTCCAGGGCGAAGGAGGTGTCAATCCGGCGACCAAGGAGTTCCTCCAGGGCATCAGGCGTCTGTGTGACGAGCGTGGCGCACTGATGATGGTCGATGAGGTCCAGACCGGTCTCGGTCGCACCGGTCGCTGGTTCGGATTCCAGCATTTCGACGTCAAGCCGGACGTTGTCACCATGGCCAAGGCGCTCGGCAATGGCATGCCCATCGGAGCGTGCTGGGCAACGGCGGAAGCAGCCGCGTCGTTCCGGGCAGGCGATCATGCAACGACCTACGGCGGGCAGCCGCTCGCCACGTCCGCGGCCAAGGCCGTCCTCGAGATCATGGAACGCATCGATGCACCGGCCCTTTCTGCTGCCGCAGGAGCGAAGCTCACCGACGCCGTCATGGCGCTACCTCAGGTGTCCGGCGTCAGAGGACTGGGCATGCTGCTGGCCGTCGAGCTCGTTGGCTGCGAAGCACCGGCGGTAGCGGCCCGGTGTCTGGAAAGGGGCTTGGTCCTCAACGGAGTCACGCCAACCGCACTGCGTATGGCGCCCCCACTCGTGATCAGCGACGAAGAGATCGCAGAAGGCGTCGCGATCCTCGCTGGGGTGTTGGAAGAGATGGCTTCATGAGCACGGGAACGAGACACCTCCTCGACGTCGACGACTTCTCACCAGACGAGATCCGCCGGATCTGCGAGCTGGCCACCACTCCGCTCGATGAGCTCGGCCTGCGCTACGAACGCAAGGGTGTTGCGTGTTTCTTCGAGAAGCCCTCGGCAAGGACCCGAAACTCAACAGAGGTCGCCGTCGTGCAATTGGGTGGACACCCCGTCTACATCGGACCGAGCGAACTCGGAATCGACAGTCGGGAGAGTGCAGAAGACGTCATCAAGACGCTCGCTTGCTACCACGACGTGTTCTGCGGCCGGGTGTACGACCACACGGTGCTGGAGCGGATGGCTGCTGTCGATCGGATCCCGATCGTGAACCTGCTTTCCGATCAAGCGCACCCGACCCAGGCCATCGCTGACGTGCTGACCATCCTCGCCGAGTTCGGCACCGTCGAAGGCAAGGTGGTCACCTATGTCGGTGACAGCAACAACGTCACCCGTTCGCTGGCCTTGGCTGTCGGGGCTCTCGGCGGCCAGATGCGAGTCGGCTCGCCAGCGGGGTATCAGTTCGACGAACTGCAGCTCGATCGACTTCGAACAGCGGGTGTCACCATCGAGTCGTCCGGTCAACTCGACGAGGTCCTTCCCGGCTCTGACGTGGTGTACACCGACGCCTGGATCTCCATGGGCGACGAGCACGAGGCCGGAGATCGTCTGCGAGCGTTCGAGGGCCGCCGGGTCGATGCCGCGATGATGGCGAAGGCACCGGGCGCGATCTTCATGCACTGTCTTCCCGCCCACCGAGGCGAAGAGGTGACCGACGACGTGCTCGACGGGCCGGCCAGTCGCATCTGGCCCCAGGCCGCGAATCGGCTGGCTTCCATCCGTGGGATCCTGGCCTTTCTCGCCGAGGCGAGCCAATGAGCAGCGTCGCCCGATGAGCGTCGGCAAGGCGCAACGTCAGCATCGAGTGGCCAGAATCCTCGCCGATCACGCCGTGAGCAGTCAGGGCCAGCTCGTCGACCTACTGGCCGAGGCGGAGATCACGGCGACACAAGCGACTGTGTCGCGCGACCTCGAAGACCTCGGCGCCATCAAGGTCCGGGTGCCGGGAGGGCTCACTGTCTATGCCATTCCCGAGCATCCAACCGAGCAGATCGCTCCGCAAGATCATTTGCGGCGAGTGCTCGGTGACTGGGTGGTTGATGTCGTCCGATCGAGCGATCTTGTCGTCTTGCGAACGCCTCCTGGCTCCGCCCATGTGGTTGCATCAGCGATCGATCGCTCGGGTCTCGAGTCATTCGTCGGCACC
>CAZYLX010000403.1:0-4003 GCA_964648595.1 uncultured Acidimicrobiaceae bacterium | reverse complement strand
GTCCATCCGGCGCTGAAGATCCCGATTGTTTGTCTCCCCGCCTCGATCAACAACGATTTGCCAGGATCGGAGCTGAGCATCGGCGCCGACACTGCGCTCAACAGCATCGTGAGCGACGTCGACAAGATCAAGCAGTCAGCGGTCGCCTCCCGGAGGATTTTCATCGTTGAAGTGATGGGCCACGACTGCGGGTACTTGGCGCTGGTGAGTGGACTCGCCACCGGGGCCGAACGCGTTTACCTTCCCGAGAAAGGGATCTCGCTGCACGACCTCGAGACCGACCTCAACTCGTTGAAGGACGGATTCGAGCACGGCAAGCGACTCGGTCTCGTCATCCGGAGCGAACGCGCCGACGAGGTGTACACCACAGGGTTTATCAAGGCTCTCTTCGAGCGCGAGGGTGAGGGTTTGTTCGATGTCCGCGGGGCGGTCCTCGGCCATGTTCAACAAGGCGGGGATCCGTCGCCGTTTGATCGGATCCAGGCCGCGCGGCTGGCGTGGGAGAGCATCCAACATCTCGTCGAGCAAGCAGTTGCCGATGACCCGACGAATGCAATGATCGGTCTGCAGCAAGGCAAGATCCGATTCACGCCGCTAGTGGCGTTCCCGACACTCGTTCATGCCGATACGCATCGGCCGCACAAGCAGAGTTGGATGGGGTTGATCCCCATCGCCGACGTGATGGCCCGATAACGGTCGGGGAGAGGCGTTCGTCAGTGGCCTCAGTCGGCGCGGCCACGCTTGGAGAACGCCTCCATCAGGCGTGGGCCGTCGAGCTCGCGGACGTACTGGAGCGGGTCGATGCCCACATCGATGACGTAGTCGGTCAGTAGCCGGACGGCGACCGCAGCCAGCTCGTTCGGATCCCATGGCTTGGAGAAGTAGTGGTCGAGATCGGCATCGTTGATGGCCCGGATCGTGTCCTGGTGCCCGGCCTGGCCGGTGAGAAGAATTGTGCGAATGGAGCGAGTGGTCGCGTTGTCCTCGAGCGACACCAGGAGGTCCACGCCACTCTCACCCCCCGGTAGGCGATGGTCGGCGACGATCAACCCGACGTGATCACCGGCGCGATTCACCTCGTCGATTGCGTCTCGGGCGTCAGCGACATCATCGGCTTGTTCCACACGGATCATTCCCGCAAAGCTGAGGTCGCGTACGACCTCGGCGCGTACCTCCGGTTCGTCCTCGACCACGAGGATCACCAGCTCGTTCACAACACGCTCCTTCTCATCTGGCTCCCTCCACCGGGAGCACCACGGTGAAGACCGTGTGCCCGGGACGACTCTCGACGCCGATCGTACCGTGGTGCTCCTCGACGATTTGGCGGCTGATGGACAGCCCGAGCCCGAGCCCGAACTGGACTCTGCCGTCCTTTGTGGTGAACCGCGGTTCGAAGATTCGGGACTGGACGTCCTCAGCGATCCCCGGTCCGTTGTCGGCGACTGCCACCGTCACCGCGGCATCAGTGGCGCTGACCCGGACCGACAGTTGACCCTCGTCGTGCATGGCGTCGAGCGCATTGATCAGGAGGTTCGACCACACCTGTTGGAGGGCGCCAGGACGGGCCGAGATGACGGGTGCCGGCCCGTATTCGCGGTGCACCGCTACGTGGTAGAGCCGATGTGAGATCATCCGGATCGCATCGTCGAGCCCGGTCGCCACCTCGACGTCGGGGTGGACGATGCCCGTACCGTCGTCACCTCGGAGGTAGCTCCGCAAGCTGCCAACGAGCGACTGGATCCGGTCGGTGACGCCCGTGATGTTTCGGATGGTCTCGGCGAGCTGATTCGAGGCTTCGAGGCGCCTCAGTTGGTCGGCGTCGGTGTCGGCCAAGGCAAGCGCTTCGTCGGTGCTGGTGACTCCACAATCGACCAGCCGATCGGCGAGTGCCCTGTCGCCGACCGCATCAGCGATCTCTCGGCGCAGCGCACGCAGCTCGGATGACGGCATCGTCGGGGCATCGAGCCGGCGCAGAACGGCTGCCTTGACGTTCGGGTCGTCGACGACCGCGTCGACATCGTCGGCGAGGTGGTCGACGCTGCGCATCAGCGCCGCCGTCGGGTTGTTGAGCTCGTGGGCCATCCCGGCCGCCATTTCACCCAGAGCTGTGAACCGTGCGCTCGCGACGAGTTGAGCCCTGGCCTCCGACAGCGCCGCAAGGCTTTCATCCAGCTCGAGCTGGAGTTCCTGGGAGCGCCGCAGCCTTCTGGCGAGCGAGCTGATGAGGATCCGTGTCAGCAAGCCGCCGAGTTCTGGCTCGATCGTCAGCGCTCTGGCCAGTTGGTTGAGCGTGATCGGGATCGCCCGCACATCCGTGACGGCCCGGCAACGCTGGAGCGCCCGCCGATGGCTTGCCAGCGAGAGCAACCCGACGATCGCGCCCGTGGACTCCTCGTGCATGACCTTGTGGCCGGCTTGCGTGTGCGACGTCAGCCGGACGGCTCCATCGATCACGACATAGATCCCGCCGACGTCTTCACCCTCCTCGATCATGATCGTGTTCGGCGCCACGCGCAGCCGAGCCGGGTGCCCCAGGGCGTGGTCGAGTAGCTCGATCAATCGACGCGTCATCTCATCGTCGTCCATCGGCTCGCCCAGCAAAGGGTGGGGAGCGGCTGTATCGACCGCCGGCGCTGCGCGCTGTTGTTCGACCCGCGTCAGAGCGGCGGCCAGATCTGCGTCGTCGAGCAGTTCGCCGAACTCGTCGAGACGATCGGGTGAGTACTCGACGAGATATGTGGCGAGCTGGGCCTCGACCAGACGACCGAGGCCCAGCTCGGTCCACGGTCGAGTGATCATTCCGTTCACTGCGCCGAGTTGGAGTGCCTTGTCGACATCGCGTAGCGAAGCCCGCGACGTGACCAGCACCGTCCGCGCTTTGTTGAGCTGGGGGTGCCCGTGAAGCGCGACGACGACGTCGGCGCCCCGGTGTGCGTCGAAGTCCAGATCGACCAGAGCCAATGGGACGTGATCGCCGGCGGCGTGAATCGAATCTGCGGCACTCACCGCTTCTTCGGCCCCGTGAACCAACTCGACGTCTGCGAGTCCGGCGAGCAGGTGTTGCAGATCGCTGCACAACTCCGCGCCGGTCACGGTGTTGGCATCGATGACGAGTATGACTGGTCTCCCGCTCACAACATCCCCAATGCGTCCCAGATCGGCGGCATCACGAACACCACGAGGACGATGCCGACGCCGCCGACCAGCAACCCTATGGTCGCCATCTCCTTCGTTTGGATCTCTCCCGACGCGTAAGCGACCGCGTTCGGGGGTGTGCTGACCGGCAGCGCCATTGCCAAGGAGCAGGACATCGCGATGATCAGTCCGGCGAGCAGCGGATCGAGGTCGACCGCCGCGGACCGGGCAAGGCTGATGCCGATCGGGATCATCAGGTTCGCGGTCGCCGAGTTGGAGATGATCGTGCTGAGCCCGATCGCGACGGCTGCAAGCGCGAACATGAGCAACCCGGTCGACAGCGATCCCCAGTCGTACAGTCCAACAAGCCACTCGTCGAGCCCGGTGCTGGACACGCCGTTGCCGAGCGCGATGCCACCACCGACGAGCCACAGGATGTGCCAATTGAGTCCGCGGAGGTCGTCGACGGTGAAGACTTTTGTGGCGAGGAGGATCACAACAGCGCCGAATCCGACGATCGACGATGGAACGCCATGGAACGGCTCGCTCATCCATCCGATCACGGTCAGAGCGAACACGACATACAGAATCAGCGCCGGTCCTCGGCGATCGAACTCCCCTCCGATGCGAATGTCAAGCGTGTCTGCCGAGGCCGGGAAACGCCTCGTGAGCAGGAACCACGCGAACACGAGAACGATCAATGAGACCGGCACCGCCAGCGTCATCCATTTCAGGAAGTCGACCTCGATGCCCTGATCTTGGAGCCGCCCGAGCGCAATCGCGTTCGGCGGGGATCCGACCGGGGTGCCCAACCCGCCAACGTTCGCCGCGACGGGAACGGCGAGGATGAGGCCGGTCCGCAGACGGT
>CAZYLX010000402.1:0-4006 GCA_964648595.1 uncultured Acidimicrobiaceae bacterium | reverse complement strand
AATGGTTGATGAACATCAACTTCTGGGGTGTCGTGCACGGCACACAGGCCTTTCTCCCGCACCTCAAGACGTCGGGTGATGGACACATCGTGAATGTGTCCAGCGTTTTCGGACTCGTCAGCATTCCAACGCAATCGGCGTACAACGCGTCCAAGTTCGGTGTTCGCGGCTTCACTGATGCGCTGCGGATGGAACTCGAGATCGAACGAGCCCCGGTTTCCTGTACCACCATCCATCCCGGCGGCATCAAGACCAACATCGCCCGCAACGCACGAACCCACGAAAGCTTGGCCGCGGCCGGTGGAAACCCTGATGACTTCGTCGACGAGTTCGACAAGATGGCCCGCACAACACCGGAGAAAGCGGCCCGCCAGATCATCAAGGCGGTCGAGCGGAACCGACGCCGAGCCTTGATCGGCCCAGATGCGGTCCTGTTCGATCTCATGTCACGTCTCCCAGCCGGCCTCTACCAACGGCTCCTCGTCAGCCAAGGACGACGTCAGCAGTCAGACCGATGAGGATCACGAGCGGTGGCCTACAGCGACGATGTAGCGCACGTTGTAGCCAACCGGCAGAGCCAACAACGCTCGAACCTTGTTGCCGTCGAGTCCTCCAACCGGTGTCGCAGCAAGCCCCCGTCCCTCTGCCTGCAGCAGGATGTTCTGGGCGGCATGTCCGGCCTCGCGGTCGACAAGCGAGGATGCGACAGCGCCGTACTCGAGCTCGGTGCGATCGTCGACACCTACGACGACGATCAGAGCCGCGGCGGCGGCGATCCACTCCTGCCCGAAGGCGGCAGCCGACAGGTCGCCGCGCAAGTCGCCCAGGCTGGGTCGTGTCTCGAGCCGATGGCCGTCCGGAAGGTAGTGGTCTACGGAGTCTTCGGTCACGACGTAGAGCTCGAGTGGATACCTCGCGCCAGCCGACGGGCTGGTCCGATGACCCAGCGCGTCGGTGATGCCCTGACCGGCCCACAGCAACTGGCCGAGCGTCTTCAGTTCGAGCGGTTCCGGCGAGAAGGTGCGCCGAGACCGGCGCACACCAAGCGTCTCCTCCAGCGTCACAGTTCCGACCAAGTCGGGCTCGGGAAGGTCAACGACGCTCTCGAATCGCTCCGTCGAGGCGAGGAGCTCCTCCGGGGCTCCATCCACGCAAGAACCAAGAAGCAGCACGGCAGCCAGGAGTACAGCGGTTCGCATCATGGCTGTCGAGGATCCTCGGCAACACGGTCACTGACCAGCACGATGGCGCGACCGATGGCGATGAGCGCCAGGGCCGGAACCAGAACGATCAGCCCGACAAGGGATACCACCAACCGATCGACGTAAATGAAGAGCGTCGATGAAGGATCGGCGACGAGCACAACCAACGCGACGGCTCCACCGACTGTCAGCAACGCTCCGATTGTCACGATCGACATACCCAGCCGTCGCATCGCATCCGTTCCGCCTCTGGCCTCGCCCCTCGGTCGTGCCCAGGCCACCGAACCGAGAGCGAACATGCTCCCGACAACCAGAACCCCCGACAACCAGAGATGCCTGTTGATCGCGTCAGGACAGCGCTCAGTGCGGGTCAGCTGACTCGGTTGGCCTGCGGGCAGCTCGTCGAGGTCAGCCGACCACCACCGCTCCCAGCCTGACCGCCCGGTGAGCGCGTCGAGCGCCGATCCGCAGCTACGCCTTCCGTCGCCATCACTGGTGCCCACGACGTCAACCTGGGTCTGCACGGCGACGACGGCACCAACCAACAACGCTGCACCCAACAACGCTGCACCCAACAATCTGAACTGTGCCGAGGGGTGACTGTCCCGAGCCATGGCTCAACACTGGACGCCACGTGCTCCCCCGGTCATGGCCATTGGTCCTGATCAGGGATCAACCGCGTCTGGCCAATCATCCGACCGGCCTAGCCGAGCCGATCGTCGCCAGGGACCACGAGACCGGTTTCGTAGGCGAGAACAACGAGCTGGGCGCGGTCTCGCGCCACCAACTTGGCCATGATTCGGCTGACGTGGGTCTTCGCTGTCAGCGGACTGATCAAGAGCTGTTCGGCGATCTCAGCGTTGTTGTGGCCGCGACCGACCTCGCTGAGAACCTCGCGTTCACGCGCTGTCAGGTCGACCAAGGCTGTGGAGTCGCTCGCTGCGTTTGGCCGTGCTGCGAACTCGCCGATGAGTCGACGAGTGATTCCGGGAGCAATGAGGGCATCCCCGGCGGCGACGATGCGGATCCCGTCGAGAAGCTGCCGAGGTGCGGTGTCTTTCAGCAGGAATCCGGAAGCGCCGGCTCGCAGAGCGTCATACACGTACTGATCGAGGTCAAAGGTGGTGAGCACGAGAACCCTCGTATTCGCGAGACGTTCGTCGCTCGTGATGCGTTCTGTTGCCGCGATGCCATCGAGCTCCGGCATGCGAATGTCCATCAGGATGACGTCGGGCCGAGTTGCGTATGCTTGGTCGATGGCCTCAGATCCGGTTGCTGCCTCACCGACGATCTCAAGGTCGTCTTCCGCCTCGATGAGGGCGCAGAAGCCGCGGCGAACCAGTTCCTGATCGTCGACAACGAGCACCCGGATCTGCCGGCCGCCGGTCATCGCTGCTCGCTCGTTGAGGCTCTGTGATACGGAATCGTGGCCTCGACCTCGAAGCCGCCATCTGCAGTCTCCCGGGCTCGGAGACTGCCGCCCAACGCTTCTGCCCGTTCGATCATGCCGACGACCCCGACGCCGGTTGACCGAACCGCTGAGACAACCGATCTGCCTGGTTGGTTCACGATCTGGACGCTGGCCCGTGCACTGCTGTGTTGGATCTTCAACAGGACGGGTACCGATCCGGCGTGGCGGGCCACGTTTGTGAGCGCTTCTTGGATGATGCGATGCATCGCCACCACACAAGCATCGCTGACATCGGATGGGAAATCACCATGGACCTCGGTTCTGACGGTGAGGCCGGCGTTGGCGGCGCCGGCGAGCACGTCGGAGAGGTCGTCGGGATCGCTCGGCGTCGGCCGCAGGGGAACGTCATCGTCGGTCGACCGGAGGACACCGACCATCGTTCGTAGTTCCTCGAGCGCCTGTTTGCCGGTCGCATTGATGATCTCCAACGATTCCTTGGCCTGGTCCGGATCTCGGTCGAGGAGGTGCGCCGCGACCCCTGACTGAATGGCGATCGTCGACAAGCCGTGAGCGACAACGTCGTGAAGATCGCGGGCAATACGGAGACGTTCGGCCTGGACTCGGGCCGCGGCCTCGGTATCGATCAGATCCTGGATGCGATCGGCCCTGCTGCGGGCTGCGTCACCAACCGCGATCGGCAAGAGCATGAGAGCGGCCTCGCTGGCCAGCTCCTGCGCGAATTCCTCGGTGTTGGCCGTGGCGACCACGACCATCATCAGGACAGCAGCTCCAATCGCAGCGATCAGGCTCGAGCGGCGATCGCCCGTCCGGGTGACGGTGTAGAGCGCAATCATCGCGGCCAGGATCAGGGCCACATCGTTGCCGGTGTCCCAGGTCATGATCAGACGGGCAGCCACCACCACTCCAAGAACCACGACCGGATATCGGCGTCTGACCAGCAACCCGGCACCGACAACAGCGACGAGAACAAAGCCCAACGGGTTGGCATCAGCACCGGCTTCGCCGAAGTCACCGAGGACCGCAACGACGGCGAACACCGTCGCCAGGCCCGACAACGTGGCGTCCTGGAGCCTCGGGTGGCCGGCAAGGACGTTCATGGCTTCGGCTGAGCCGACAGCGTTGCCTTGGCGATGTTGGCTGTATTGGTGGCGATTGTCATGGTGATGGATCCTTGTCCGTCCAGTGTGACCGAAAGGTCGGCCGCTCACGCTGACTCCAACCCTGACGGCCGGCGAACGAACCCACATCGGCCCCGGGGAGGCAACACATCGTCGGCGACTACTCCCCCGGGAGTACCCCGAACCTCCCGAAGGCGGATTCGCCGGATGGCTCGATCATCGACGCTGGATCCATGACCGCCCTCTTGCATCAC
>CAZYLX010000401.1:0-4035 GCA_964648595.1 uncultured Acidimicrobiaceae bacterium | reverse complement strand
CAGTATCAGTACTGCGGTGCCGCCTACGACCGCTCCGGTCGAAGCATTCAGCACCGGTGCGAGCGTCCGCCGTGCAGATACTGCCCATCGGTGGTCACCGAGCAGTGTTGTGAATGCCACGATGACCACGCCATACAGCAGCGCGGTCCAACCCATCTGACGTAGCAACGCTGTCACAATCAATCCGACACGATCAGCCACCGGCCGACCTGCAGGGTCTTCCACAATGACGTTCACGAGTGTCCGCACAGCGATGGTCCGGGCGATCAGGACAACGACTCCGACACCCATGAGGCTCCAACCGACTTGGCGCAGAATATCGATGCGTCGTCCCGCGGCGAGGTAGACCGCGAGTGTGTAGAGCAAGACCACGGCGACGAACACCGCCCAGGCGACGAAGTCGAGAACTTTGACGGCTTGTTGCACTGTGTCGAGCTCGTCGGATTCGAACACGACGATGCGACCTGCATCGTCGGGGAGAGCGTCGATTCGGTCTCCGGAGAGGCCGATGCTTTCCGCGACGGTTTCCACGAGGGGTTTGAGGTCGATTGCGACGACACCGCCCTCGGTGGAGATCCCTTCGCGTGTTTCGTCACGCAGGATGGCCACCAACGTCTCGTGAGCGATCCGGTTTGCCTCTTCCCAACTCGCCGCTGCCGCATCAGATGCGATGATTTGTTCGACGCCGTCGGTGAGTGGTCCTCGTAGTGCCCCGGCCAATGGGCCGGCCAGACCCTTGAGATCTTGGGGGAGGTTCTCTTCGAGGCCAGCGGTCACTTCGCCGTCTTCGTAAACGGTTTCGACGAGGTAGGTGGCGAGGGCCTCTTGTACTTCTGGGTCGTCGAGGAGCTCGGCGGAAAGATTGACCCACTCATCGCTGTCGAGGGCTTGGGTTCGTCCCCACAGGGTGAACAGAGCCAGCACGGCCAGGATTGTTGCCACCCCGACGAGCACACTCGGCCACCGTGACGGCTTCTCGGCCACGACTGTCGACTCCTCGTCGGCTGCATCGTCTTCGGCGTCTTCGTGCGTGATCTGCTCTGACTCAACCATCATTCCCCCAAGTGAACGTGACGGAAACGACCGCCGCGACTCCGGACCGTATCGTCTGGCACCGACACTGTCAGCTGCCCGCATTGTCAGCTGCCCGCAACCGCGTTGCGTTTGTGCCCGCCAACGGGACAGACGCAACACAGAACACTCTCCGCCGTCTCTCACCCGGGTGAGATCGAGCAACGGGCGATGTGGCCTGGCCCTCTTCCTTGCGATGGTGTGATCCAGAAGGGAGACGCCGTGACCGCAAGCACCATCCGCAGACATCCTCGACAAACGGCGAACCGTGAGCCCGTTCGCGCTGACCTCGCCAGAAACGCCGCGCTTCTCGCTGTGCTCTGGGTTGCCTACGCCGTCGTGCGCAGCATCACGGCGGGCGACCTGGCGGCGGCAACGGAGAACGCACGAGCGATCATCGACCTCCAACAGGCTCTCGGCCTACCGAGTGAAGGGGCGCTGCAAGGCGCACTCCTCGACGACCCATGGCTCCTCAGAGGCGCGAATCTCTATTACCTCGGAGTCCATTTCCCCATCACCCTGGGATACTTGGCATGGGCTTGGCGGAACCATCGCGCCAAGTTCGCACGAGTGCGGAATGCGCTCATCGCCACGACCAGCGCCGGGCTCGTGATCCACGTGATCTACCCGCTGAAGCCGCCCAGGATGATGGCTGGCTTCGTCGACACAGCGGCCGTCATCGGCCCTGATCCGTACGAGCTCGGTATCTCCGGAGGCGCCAACCAACTGGCGGCCATGCCCTCCCTCCATGTCGGTTGGGCGCTGCTGATCGCCCTCGGCACCATCTGGATCAGCACGTCAAACCTGAGATGGCTGGCCTTGGCTCACCCGACGCTGACGCTTGCCGTCGTCGTGCTCACCGCCAACCACTACTGGGCAGACGCCATTGCCGCTGTTGTGGTCGTCGTAGCGGCCTGGCGGTTCACACGTCCATCATCGCAAGCCGCCCGCCGCCTTCCCGACCAACCGCGTCGCGTTAGTGCCCGCTCGCGGGACAAACGCAACACGGAACGCCGCATACGTCACACTGTCGGGATGGCCGAACTCTTTGTCGACGCTGACCAGCTACGTCTGACGTTGTCCGGATGGGAGAAGGCGGGCGCCGTACGGAGGGACGACCTCTCGCTCCCGATGGCGAGCATTGTCTCCGTTCAGCGATTGGACAACGCCCGCGACGGGATCCGGGGCCTTCGAGCGCCGGGAACGGGATGGCCCGGCCGCATCGCTCTGGGGAGCTGGCGAACCCGTCGGACCGTCGACTTCATCGCTGTCTACCGAAACGACCCCGGATACCTGATCGAACTCGACGGCCAGCACTTCGCGAGGCTCGTCGTCTCCTCGCCGACGATCTCGGAGCTCGAAGCGCTGCTTTGATCGTTTCTGCCCCTCGACCCGCTGAGGCCGGTAAACGCGGCGCTGGGGTTACCGAAAGTGTGCGAGCGTGACGACATGGCAACCTCTGAGCCTCTCAACGCACCAGACCAGCATCTCGACCCCCTCGTCGCCGGATCCTATGATCGGTCTGTCGCTGACCGATTCACCCCGGAAGCTGTCGGCCCAGCCGTTGCCCTTCTTGCCGATCTGGCCGACGGAGGGTCGGCTGTGGAGTTCGCCGTCGGCAGCGGACGTCTGGCGTTGCCCCTCGCAGCAGCAGGGGTTCCCGTGCGAGGCATGGACATCTCCGAACCGATGGTCGCCGAACTGCAGAAGAAGCCCGGCGCCGACGGGATCGCCGTCACGATCGGTGACATGACCACGACCCAGGTGTGCACCGATGCTGCGCTCGTCTATCTCGTGTTCAACACGATCGGGAATCTGCGAACCCAGTCGCTTCAGGTTGCGTGTTTCCGGAACGCTGCGGCCCACCTCGCCCCGGGCGGATGCTTCCTCATCGAGAACGGTGTGCCGAAACTGCATCGGCTGCCAGCGGGGGAGACGATTCGGCCGTTTGATGTCTCACCCGAACACCTCGGTTTCGACGAATACGTCGACCTCGTCAATCAGATCTTGGTTTCGCACCACTACTTCATCGACGGCGAGCGGGTCCGGACGCTGTCAGGGGCGTTCCGCTATGTGTGGCCGTCAGAGCTTGATCTCATGGCTGCACTGGCAGGTATGGAGCTCGATTCACGGTGGGCCGGCTGGGACCGTGCTCCGTTCACCGGAGAATCGCCGTCACATGTGTCGGTTTGGCGGAAGCCGTGAGGCTCGATTCGGACAGGGTCGACCCGAACAGTGAGTACTCTCATTCCGTGCTCGAGGTGATCGAGAATATCGACGTCGCTGAAACACCGGCATGACCTCGACCCCGGCAGCTCCGCAGGCGGGCGAGTCCTCCGACGCGGGTCGGGCGCCCTCGGGTGGCGCGTCGTGGCGCTCAGTGGCTCTGCCGTCGGAGCACGGCGGATGGAGCCTGACCGCCGAACCAGCGGTGCTTGGGCTTCTGGTCGCCTGGTCCTGGCCGGGTCTTGCCCTCGGCGTTGCGGCGCTTGTTGCTTTCGTGGCCAGGACGCCGTTGAAGTTGGTCTTGGTCGACCGCTGGCGACACCGCTGGCTTGATAGGACTCGCCTCGCGGCAAGGATCGCAGCAGTCGAGCTCGCACTGTTCGGCTGTCTTGTCACGTACGCGTCGGTAGAAGCGCAGTCTGGGTTCTGGGTTCCGCTGGCAGTGGCCGCACCGCTGGTCGGATTGGAGCTGTGGTTCGACATGCGCAGCCGCGGCCGCCGGCTGATTCCCGAACTGGCCGGATCCGTCGGCATCGGTTCGATCGCCACCGCAATCGCACTCGCTGATGGTGCGTCGAATCGGGTGGCGTGGGGCTTGTGGATCGTGATTGCAGCCCGAGCGGTCGCTGCAATTCCCTACGTCAGGCATCAGATCCAGCGCACCCATGCTCGGTCGGGACCGCGCTGGCACAGTGACGTCGCCCAGGTCGCAGCGATTGCTGTTGCCGCTGTCTCTTG
>CAZYLX010000400.1:0-4041 GCA_964648595.1 uncultured Acidimicrobiaceae bacterium | reverse complement strand
CCGTAGATCCAGTGGTGATAGGGACATTTGAACGTGGAGTCGTTGCCTTCGCCTTCGCACACAGCCATTGCCCGGTGCTGACAGACCGCAGACATAGCCCGGACTTCGCCGGCCTTGTCTCGAACGATGATGATCGGCTCACCAACGATGTCGACCGTGAACCAGTCGCCGACCTCGGGGATTCGCTCGGCGCGGCCGACGCAGAGCCACTCCTTCATGAAGAGTGCTTCCGTCTCGAACTCGAGGAACTCGCTTGCGGTGTAGAGCTCGGGGGGCAGGGTGGCGGCGGTTGAGACATCGTCGATCGAATCGGCGAGGCTGTCGAGCAACGACGAATTGAGCATGGACGCTCGCTGGATCGAAACAGGCTGAGTGGGAACGGGTGTCGGGAGCGTGTCAGTCACGGCGTTGAAACCTCGTCTTTCGATTGAAGGGATGTCTGGTCTCGGAGCACGAACGTGCGGATCTTGCCAACACTGGTGCGGGGGAGTTCATCGAGGAACGTGATGTCACGGGGTTGTTTTGCCTTCGTCAAGTGCTGGCGGCACCAGTCGAGCAGATCTTCGGCCCGAGGGGGGTTCGCTTGGTCGGCGGCAACAACAAAGGCAACTGGAACCTCGTCGCGTACCGGATCGGGTGCGCCAACGACTGCGGCCTCGAGCACGCCAGGGTGGGCGGTGAGTACACCGGCAACCTCCGCCGTCGATACGTTCTCGCCGGCGACCTTCAACACGTCGGAATGCCGCCCATCGAAGAAGAAGCGACCGTCGCTGTCGCGGGTCGCTCGATCGCCGGTTCTGAACCATCCATCGCGGAAGCTGGCCGCCGTTGTGTCCGGATCGTCGAGATAGCCAGCGAACAGCGTGACACCAGGTTCCCCCCGGACAACCACCTCACCGACCACGCCGGGCGGGACGGGTTGACCTGATGCGTCGCGAACGTCGACCTCACAGCCGGTGGTGACGAATCCCATCGAGTCCGGCCTGGTTTCATCGGCTCGGTCGGTGAGGACGGCAGGGATCGTTTCTGTCATTCCATAGAGCTGGCGAGGACGAACGCCGAACCATTTGCTGATCGTTTCGTATTGGTCGTCTGCAAGGTTCTGTGCGAACCAGCAATGGCGCAGGACCAGACCCTCGACCGGGCCGCCCCGAGCCAGGATCATTCGGAGCGGGGCAGCGAAGAGGCTGGCGCAGGTTGCCCCATGGCGGACGGCTTGGGGGAGGAACCCGCTGGCCGAGAACGTGTGCATCAACGCAACGGATGCACCGGCCCAGATTGCCGATGCAATCGAGTAGTACTGCGCGTTCGCGTGGAACAGCGGAAGAACAACGAGCTGGCGATCGTTGTTGGCAAGGCCCGCTGCCTCGGCCATGGTCTTGGCCGCGAAGGCGTAGTTGGCTTGAGTGATCTCGACACCCTTCGGGCGGCCGGTGGTGCCGCTGGTGAACATCACCGCGGCCCGATCCTTCGGCAGTGGGGCGGCCCAGTCTGCGAATTCAGCTCTTCCACCAGATCCGGAAGCGAACGGCATGAAGTCGGTATCTGCTTCGTCGATCTCGATGACGACGAGGTCGTCAGGTGCTGCGGCGCGGTAGGCGTCGGCCCTCGCGGTTGAACAGAAGCCAATGATTGGCTCGGTTCGATCGATGTGGTCGGCAAGTTCCGCCGTGGTGCCCATCGGGTCGCTCGGAACGATCGTGGCGCCAAGGCGGTTGGCGGCCACCCAGATGGCGACGAACGTTGGGCAGTTCGTGAGCGCAAGATGGACCGTGCTGCCCTCGACCACGCCGTGCTCGCACAGCTTGGCCCCCACTCTGCCGACCTGATGATCGAAGTCGCCATAGGTCCACTCCGCTACGTGACCTGCTGGTCCCTCGAACACGAGGAAGGTCAGGCTCGCATGCGAAGAAACGGCCTCGGCCCAGAGACCGGCAAAGGTCTGCGAGGCGAAGGACGTCGATCCGGGAGCGGCGGACGAGGGCGGCATGGCTAGTTCTGGTCTCCGTACCCGCCGCCGCCTGGCAGCTCGAGGCGGATGACGTCGTCGCCGGTCAAGCTGATCCGTGCCTGCGTCTGCACAGCCTCACCGTTGACCTTGAAGCTCCCAGCATGACCGGGCTCGCCGCCGAAGATACCGAGGGGCGGATCGGCGAGGCGGCTGGTGACGGCGTTCAGTTGCCAGGGACGCTCGGTGTCGACAGAGAACTCGATGGCTTGACCCATCCCGCCGGTCTGGGCTCCGGCGCCACCCGACCCTGGACGAAGTGACTTCTCGCGGAATCGGATCGGGGCCGATGCTTCGACAACCTCGATCGGCACAGCAGACACACCCGTCGGATACGAGCATGCGCTGAGGCCGGGTTTGCTCGCCCGCGCCCCGACACCGCCGGCGTAGGTGAACATGGCGGTGATGAATGGTGAACCGTCCGGGTGGTTGCCGTTGACCTGCATCGTCCACACGGCACCGGCGCCTTCGGCCATCGCGGCCTCTGGCCGTACTTGGGCCAAAGCCTTCAGCAACGCGTTCGGCAGAAACATGCCGACCACGTGACGGGCCGTGCCAGGCTGCGGTGACACCGCATTGACGATGGATCCCTCAGGTGCCTTGACCAGGATGGGGGCGAGGCTTCCGTGGTTGTTTGGGATGTCGGGATTGAGCACGGAACGAACGGTGAAGGTCGTGTAGGCGTGGGTGTAGTTCATCACCACGTTGATGCCCCACGGCGAGGCTTCTGATGTGCCCTCGTAGTCGACCGTGATCTCGCCGGCATCGGCATCCACGATCAAGGCACACACGATGTCGATCTTCGCGCCGTCGGCAAGGTCGAGAACGGCGCTCGCCTTGTAGGTTCCGCTCGGTAGCTCGCTGATGCTCTTGCGAGTTGCCGCTTCTGACCGGGTGATGATCTCGTCGGCCAGTTCCTCGATGTCGGCGAGTCCGTGGGCCTCACAGAGCGTGTTGAGCCGCTGGGCACCGACTTCGCCCGAGGCCATCTGGGCATGGAGATCGCCGGCCATGTGGTCGGGTTGGCGAACGTTCGAGAGGATGAACTTCCAGACGTCGTCGTTTCGCTCGCCGCGTTTCATCAGCTTGCAGATCGGGATCCAGAGGCCCTCTTCGAACACATCGCGACCGCCGGCCCCGATGCCGTAGCCGCCAACGTCGGTGTGATGAATGGTCGAGCCGAAGAGCGCGATGATCCTGCCGCCCCGCCAGGCCGGAACGAGCACGGTGACGTCGAGCAGCTGACCTGCGGTCTTGTACGGGTCGTTTGTGATGAGGATGTCGCCTGGTTCGAGCGTGTCGAGCGGATACTCCTCGAGCATCTTCGCGGCACCGATGGCGAGCGAGTTGATGTGACCTGGCGTGCCGGTGACGGCCTGGGCCACCATGCGGCCCCGTCGATCGAACACAGCGTTGGCGAGGTCGCCAGCTTCGCGGACGATGGGTGAGAAGGCCGAACGCTGCAGTGCTCGCGCTTGCTCGTTGACCGTGGAGATCAACGACTGCCAGAGAATCTCCAGCTCGATGGGATCGAACCCGGTTCGAGGTGTATCGATGGTCGTCATGGCGCGTCGCTTTCGTTCGGTGTGGCGTTGATCTTCGTTCGGGTGGCGATCAAGCTGCCGTCGTCTGCGACCTCGACCCGCCAACCGGGACGAATGACGGAGGTTGTCTCGCGTTCCTCGACGACAGCCGGGCCGTCGAAGGTCGCGCCGGCGCCGAGATCGGCCCTGGCATAGACCGGAGCGTCGACAGCAGGCACGCCTCGATCGAACACCATTGGCCGGGTGCTTTTCGGAGCGGGTGGGCCATCGGCGGGAGCGAGGGTCTGATCCGGCTCGACGATCGAGGTGGTGGCTGATGCCGACAGCCGCCAGGTAACGGCTTCGACTGCGACATCGGGAATCGTCATGCCGTAGATGCGCCGATACTCGGCTTCGAATGCTGCGGTGACTTCGGCCGCGGTGGCCGGCCAGGCATCACCCTCGCCGACCCAGATGGTGATCTCGTTGCCCTGGCCGGAGTAACGCGCG
>CAZYLX010000399.1:0-4043 GCA_964648595.1 uncultured Acidimicrobiaceae bacterium | reverse complement strand
GGAAGGCGTTGCCGTGGTCGCCGAGGATCACATCGGTCAGGAACACCACGTCACCGAAACGTCGACGGATCGGATCGAACAGGCTCGATGTCGAATCGGCCTCGGTGGCGATGACGAGCGGTTCGTCTGTCGGGAACAGCGACGTGAGCGTGTCGGCGATGCGCTCCGGCGAAACTCCAGCGTAGGCCCGGATGCCTCGGACCAAGTCCGTTCTACGGATGTGAGCAATGTTGACGGCGCCGAGATCAGCGACGACCTGGCTGGCCACCGCGCGGTACTCACTTCGAGGCCGTACCCGCTCGAGTGTTGCGAACAGCTCGCGCCGAGTTCGGCCCGTTGCGTGGAAGAAGTACGAGGCGAAGCTCAGCGGTCGTCCGGCGATGGCAACCGGGGACTCTCCTTCGGGCACGCGCACGTACCGAGTCCGTCCATTGGCAAAATCTCGAACACCCGGATGCGGGATGGGGTCGTCGTCGGCGAGGTACACACAGCGGGCGAACAGACCCCAATCGATGTGACGAACGGCAGGATCTTCGGCCATCGACTCCCATTCATCGTCGGTGACGACCTCGATAGGAACCTCCCAGAGATCGAGAACGGAGGGCGACTGCCCGTCTGCTCCCGACGACGCCGGCCGGCTCCCGGGCGAAGCACCGACTCGATCGTTCCATGGCATGGACAGGCGTCGCCCGCCGAGGTGTGCCAACCCGACGGCGATCTCCAGAGTCATCCGACGATTCGTCAACAGGCCCGGATCGGATTCGAGCCGAAGGGTCGGTCGCGTGGCCGGCGTCGATTCGGTCACGAGTTGGCTTCGACATGTGGTTGGACAACGTCCAAGAGGCGACCGGTTCGATCCAGTACACCCTGTTCCCGAGCGGTGTCGACGATGGAGCGTAACGACGTCGACCACTCGGCCGGTCGGTAGTGGAGAAGCAACGAGCAAGAAGACGATCCATCGAGCGGGAGCAGCCGGCCGTTGGGGCAAGAGGCACCTTCGTAGGTCACCATGTGGCCGGCCGAGAGATGAAGATCGTGATCGTCGCCGTCGACGTTGATTCTCAGCGGCCATGGCCGATCGACGGCTTGATCGACCCGGATCTCCGAGGTGATGATGTGGCTCTCGCAACGGTCCACGTGCAGTGGCGAGGTCTGACCTCTCCCGTAATCCCGAAGCCCGTACGCTGCAGTCGGCACCAGTTCGACGCCCGCCCACTGCTCGTGGAACGGTCGGAGCTCCTCCAACAGGTCCTGGCCGAGTTCTCCCACCGGCACGTAGGACGGCGATCCATCAGGGAAGTAATCGGGATTGGACTGTTCGGGAACCGCCTCCTTTGCACACCGAGCCCAGAACTCGGCCAGCCGACGCTGGACCGATTCAGGCGTCGGCCGCATCGAGAATCCGGCTGACGTCACCCTCGGCACCAAGGCCTGCTGTAGCTCGCAGCGGGTATGCCGATTCAGGGGTGGGATCGGCGCCCCGGTCCCCTTCCCGATCCGATACCAACCATTGACCGTGCATCGCAACGACCCAGGTCCGGACCCGGTCGCCCGGATCGGGCGCACCTCGTGGTCGAAGTGCGGGGGAAAGAACACGATGCTGTTGGAAGCCGGGAAGAGTTCAACGACTTCGCTCGGCCCGTCGGTCGAAGGGACTGACAACCGGAGCTCTCCTCCCTCGAACTCTCGCGGTTCGGCATTGAAGTAGTAGACGAAGGTCAGTGCCCGGGCGTCGTCTGTCCCGGGGTGGTTCTCGTCGCGATGCGATGTGAAGAAGTCACCGTCGCCGTGGACGGTGAGCTGCATCTCGAGCCGCCCGAAATCGAAACGAGCCATCCCGATCTCTCGCCTGATGTGCGGCAGGAGCGACATCAGCCTCGGCTCGAAGACCGGATCGAGATCGGTGGTGTCCATCCGCACCTTCGACCGACGGGTCTTCTCATCGAGGACCCCCCTTTCTGACGCGTTGTAAATCGTGCTCGAATCGAACTGCTCCAACGTCTCGGCGACCGATGCGATGAGCGTCTCGACTTCGCCCGGTTCGAGGAAATCGAAGAATTGGACGTACGCAGTATTGGTCATCAAACGGTTCCCCTCATCAACCGATTCGATTCCTGGGATTTCAGCGAGCGTAGAAGGCCCATGAGTTCGTCGAGCAGCTTCTCTGCCTCTCCTCTCGGGCCCTCGAGCACGAGGGCCTTCCGGGCAAGACCAGCTGCGATCCGCATGGTCGATTCCGCCTGCCGGCGGGCGTGGATCGTGTTGGCGATGATCGGCAGCGCCGCCCTGGCGCCGACCAACGATTCCGGCTGCCAGGAGATCCCGCTTTCGAAGCGGGTAGCCAGAATCAGCGCAACCGGCCTCGGGCCCGTTGCCACGGTCCCGTCAAGGTCGGTCCGAGGATGGAGCCTTTTCGAGCCGCCGACAGTTCGAACCGACAAGGGGCGGGGATACGGATGCACCTTCCCCTCGGTGTCGACGATGGCAAACTCGTCGGAGAAATAGGTCGCACCGCGCCGCACCGCAGCGGCGACGAGCGTGGATTTCCCGGCATGCGAGGGGCCCGGCGCCAGGACGAGCCGGTCCTCGATCGAGAAGACACCGGCATGGACGAACAGGCCCTTGGTCGACCGGTTCGCGACAGCGGTGTGGAGGTGATCGGTCAGAGCGTCGGCTGCCGCGCTGGCATCGTCACCGGCAACCGTCATCCCATCTCGACGAACGAAACGATGGGTGCCATCCGACCGGATCTCGTGCCGATAGCGAAGGGCCGGGTGCCGCGTTGCGTCGGCAACGGCTGCGGCCTCGCCCATCTGCTCGCGCACGGTGGAAGCGACTTCAGCCGGAGCGCTGATCTCGATGACAACACCCTGGATGTCGAGCACCAACGACTGGGCCGTCACGGGGCCGACCGCACAAACAGCATTGTCATCGGCCACCACGATCGATCATGAGCGCCAGCGTCGCACTGAGGGCAGCCGACGGCAAGGGACGATCGACTCTCCGGCACTGGGCCGCGCAATGGGCAGGTTGTGCCCGTGGGGTTCGACAGGCGGTTGGACACGATGGACAAAGACCCGTTCGCCGATCGAAGGATCTTCGTGGCCTGGCAGGATCTGGGACCGTTTGCCGATGATCCTCGCTTGAGCATCGAGCGCTTCGCCGAGGGGTGGGACCAGCGTTGCATTTCTATGCTCGAATCAACCCCAAGCGAACGTTCCGTCATCACGAACTACCCACTGGCGTTCAGGATCGATCCGAACGGCGAAGAGCGCCAAGAGAGCGACCCGACGCCGCGACGATTGCAGCTGGCCCCGGATCGCCGCCCGGGTTCGCTTCGAAAGCGATCCGAGTACGCCACGCCGTCCGATGCTCCTGCCGCCATTTCCTGCTGGCCATCGGCAACCTGTTCACTCGCGGGCGATTCGTCCGCGACGTTCCGTACGATCCAGCGATCTGCTCCGAGGGGGCGGAGATCTCCCTCGCAGTACGGGCTTACACCCACGGCTATGATCTGTACTGACCCAGCCGGAACGTGATCTGCCACTGGTACGACCATCCGTCCCCGCTGCATTGGCACAGCGCTGTCGATCACCGCACGCCCGAGGACGGTGGCCGGGCGCGGGTGCAACGTCTGCTCTCCGGAGATGAGGACCCCTCGGCAGCTTCGAGTTGGGTCACCGTCGCTCGCTCGATACCAACCCACAGTGACCGACACCACGGACGGTGGCGTCGGGATCACCATAAATGCTACCGTAACGATAAGCGGGCTCTATGGAGGGTGTGAAATGCAACCACGGCGGCGAGAAGGACTATTCACTGAAGAGGTCGGAGACGAGATACTCGTCTTCGATCGTGCCACGAACACGGCTGCGGCTCTGAACGAATCGGCGGCCGCCGTGTTCGAGTTGTCAGACGGCTCACGCACCGTCGACGACATCGTGGGGGAACTCGCCGACTCGTCGACCCCGATCGGGGCCGACGAAGTCAGGCTGGCGCTGGCCGAACTCGACGAAGCAGGCCTGCTCGATGGTGCGCCGACC
>CAZYLX010000398.1:0-4049 GCA_964648595.1 uncultured Acidimicrobiaceae bacterium | reverse complement strand
CGACGGCACGCTTCCCGGTAACGATCGCTGTGTGCTTCTGTCGCCATGACGACAGACATCGAGTTGGTCGTGGTCACTCCTGCTCCAAAGGTTCCCGCTTGCCATGGTGATCGGCCTTGGCTGTCTCGCGAAAAGGGTCGTCTGGATCAAATTCGACCTACCGATGGCCTCTCGCTGTCACCGGTACGCTCCGCAGATGGACTTGCCGTCGGATCTCGTCGCCCCGTTCGAGACCTGAGATGCTCGAACTGCACGCGGCCACGCTGCTGCTCCAATGGGCCGCCGGTGGCTTGTTCTTCGGTTGGGTCACGACCCGTCGACGAGAGGTGGGCATCGGCTACGGGTGGTCGCTCCGAGTGACCTACGGCCTGATGGCCGTGCTGGCCCTCGGCCTCGGGCTCCGCTTTGGTATCCAGCCATGGCGAGAGGTTGGATCAGCCGGTGTCATTGTCGGCGCAGCCCTGTCGCTCGGCCAGTCGTGGCAGCGCCGCGCCGCCGGCGTTGTTCATCAACGTGAGCTGGTCGAAGTGAGAACCGCACGTGTCGCGGCAATGACCGGAATCGAACGAGATGCTCGAGAGAAGGATGTGGGTGGTCCGGAGTTCGATCCCCGCCTCGATCTGATCGCGCCGGTCTTCGGGTTTCTCGGGATCATTGCTGCCGGCTTCAACGCCGGCGACCCGATCTGGCTGCAAACCACCCGATTGGTCGTCGGCGCTCTCTTCCTCGGAGCGGTGAGCGACGCGATGCTGTTGGGTCACTGGTATTTGGTGCAGCCCGGAATGTCTCGGGCCCCGTTGCTCGAGCTGGTGAAGTGGACCGGCGTGTTGTGGTTGCCCGAGGTGCTGTTGCTCTTGGTTCCGACGGGCATGGTCTCGTCGCTCAACGGCACGATCGAGGACGGCTACAACGGGATGCTCGGTTGGTTCTGGGTCGCCTGTGTTGTTGCGACGATCGCGCTCGTTGTGGTCACGCGCCTGGCGTTGAAGGAACCGCAGTACAGCGCTGTGATGGCGGCAACTGGCCTGCTCTATCTCGCAATCCTCACCGCATTCGGTGTCGACCTGGTGGCCCGGGCGATCCTCACCTTGGCTTGACGCGGGCTGGCGTAGCATCTTCGGATGGCAACGCTGACCCTCTCCACCACCCTTCCAAAGAGCGCAACCGCAGTCGATGTCCCGGTGACATCCGACGGGATCGATGCGCTCGGCGACGACCTCGCCCGCGCCTGTGAGCTGCAGGGCTTCAAGGGTGATGTTGGCCAGACCCTGGTGATCGCCGGCCCGGCCGGTGAACCGTTGCAGGTGTTGGTTGGCATCGGCCCCGGGGCAGACGTCGATGCCCACGTCTTGCGTTCCGCCGCTGCGGCGTTTGTTCGCTCCGTCGGGAGTCACAAGGCTGTTGCAACGACACTCGTCGATGCAGCTGGTGAGGTCGAACCGGCAGCCGCACTCCGGGCCGTGGTCGAAGGAGTGTCGCTGGCCAGCTATCGGTACAACGTGTTGAAGTCCGACCCGAAGACGACGCTTCGCAAGGTGAGTGTCGTTGCGCGCTTCAAGGGGGCCAAGGCGGCCTTCACCACGGCCTCGGCCCTCGTCGATGCCGTCGGCCTGGCCCGCGATCTTGGCAACGAGCCCGGCGGTTCGCTGGTGCCAGCCAAGTTCGTCGAGCGGGCCCGCGAGGTCGCAAGGACCTCCGGTCTGAAGGTGACCGTTTGGGATGAGAAGCGCATCGCGAGGGAACGGCTCGGCGGCATCGAGTTCGTGAACAAGGGCTCCACCCATCCGGCCCGCTTGCTGATGCTCAGCTACCGGCCCAGCGGCACCCCGACCGCCAACCTCGCTCTCGTCGGCAAGGGCATCACTTTCGATTCCGGCGGCCTGTCCATCAAAACGGGCACCGGCATGATGACGATGAAAATTGACATGGCCGGTGGAGCGGCTGTTCTCGGGGCCATGAGCGCACTCGGCGCGCTGGGGACCAAGGCGGCGGTCACTGCATACATTCCGCTGACCGACAACATGATCAACGGCGATGCTTCTCGCCCAGGTGACGTCTTTGCGGCCAGAAACGGCAAGACCGTCGAGGTTCTCAACACCGATGCCGAGGGTCGGCTTGTGCTCGCCGACGCCCTGTCGCTGGCGTCGGAGAAGGAGCCAGACGCCATCATCGACATCGCAACGCTGACCGGCTCGGTGACGGCTGCGCTCGGCACCGGTTTTGCCGGGGTCATGGGCAACAACGAGCATGTCGTCGCCCAACTCGAGACAGCGTCGAAGCAGACCGGAGAGAAGATCTGGAAGCTTCCGCTTCCCGACGAGTATCGCAAGACACTTGATTCCGTCGTCGCCGATCTGAAGAACATCGGAAGCACGCCGTACGGCGGAGCCCTGACCGCCGGACTCTTCCTCAAGGAGTTCGTTGCCGACGTGCCATGGGCTCACGTGGACCTCGGCATGTCTGCGATGTCGGAGCAGGAGGATGGAATCGTCACAAAGGGCGCCACCGGATTCGGTGTGCGTCTACTGGCCGATACCTGCGCAAATTGGAGCCAGCCGACCGGCTGAACCCGGCCCGCGAGCAGCGAGCGAAAAGAAATCTCGCCCTCTGCGAGAAAGTGCTCACGGGACGCTCGCTTCGTGCCGAAACAACCCACATGCACCGAGTTCTGGCGATGGGGCGTTTGCGATGACAATCGCGCACGAGGAGGTGCCGCTCCTGGCGCCCGTTGAGCGGGTCAAGGCATCGGCGCGCACCCTGCAGACGAAGGCAGGGCTGATGGCAACTGACGCCGGTGTTTCGGTTCTGGCCTTTCTTGCCGCATCGGAGTTGGTCGAGAGTGGTGACGATCGCGTGCCCGGTGTGCTCGTGTTCCTTGCCGCGGGAGCGTTCTGGCTGGCACGGGGCCGGTTGTACAGCTCGCGCTTCATCACCCGGCGGGCCGACGAGATCCGACGCATCATCGATGCGGTCGTGTTGACCGCGGTCACGGTGGCTGTTGTGGCATACACATTTCAGCTCGATGTTGCCCGTGCGTGGATCGGCATCTCGGCGGGGCTGACAATCGTTGGGCTCTCACTCGAGCGCGAGGTCATGCGGCGCTACTACGCATCGCTTCGAGAAGCAGGAAAGCTTTCGCGCAAGATCATCATGGTCGGCGACAACAACGAGAGCAGGCAGTTCGAAGAGATGTTCGATGGTGATCGCTCGCTCGGGTACGAGATCATGGAACGGATCGATCCGAAACAGAGCATCGACGCCAACCATTTGGTGACCACCACCTTGGCAGCTGCCCGAGCCCACGGCGCCGGTGGCGTCATCGTTGCCGCCACCGGAATTGATACTCGTTCGAGCAACCGACTCATTCGTGATCTCATCGAGTCCGGCATTCACGTCGAACTCAGCTCGACCTTGGCCGACATCGCCCCCAATCGTCTCACTGTTCGCCCGCTCGGGCGCTTTCCCGTCGTCTACATCGAACCCGTGCAGCGTCACGGGTGGCGTGCAGTCGCGAAGCGCGTGTTCGACATGTTGTCGTCGCTGGCGGCATGCATTGTGCTCGCTCCGGTGTTCGCGATCGTTGCCATGCTGATCAAGAAGGGTTCCGATGGCCCCGTCTTTTTCAAGCAATCCAGAGTGGGCAAGGACGGCCTGCCGTTCGACGTGTTCAAGTTCCGTACCATGGTCGTGAACGCCGAAGAGCTGATGGCGGATCTCATGGACGACAATGAGGGTGCAGGCCCGCTGTTCAAGATGAAAGACGACCCTCGCGTCACCAAGATCGGGTCGTTCCTGAGAAAGACATCACTCGACGAGCTGCCCCAATTGTGGAATGTCGTGCGTGGTGAGATGAGCCTCGTTGGGCCCCGCCCGGCTCTTGCGTCGGAGATGTCGGAGTGGGATGCGGATCTCTACGGACGGCTGCGAGTTCGTCCCGGCATCACGGGAATGTGGCAAGTGTCGGGCCGGAGCGAGACGAGCTTCGAGGAATACACCCGGCTCGATCTCTACTATGTCGACAACTGGTCGCTGGTTGTTGACATAGCGTT
>CAZYLX010000397.1:0-4051 GCA_964648595.1 uncultured Acidimicrobiaceae bacterium | reverse complement strand
GACAGAGTCGGCCCATTCAGGCGAGTCCTCGGCACCGATTACCGTCTCACGAGGCATCGGGTCTCGCTTCACCAAGAAGCGCGGTCGGCCGAACAGCATCCAGCCAACGGCACCGAGAATCGGCAGTGTCGCGACGAAGATCAGCCAACACCACTTCGGACCCTGGCGAACGAAACGGTGGTCGGTGCGGTGCACGTCGTACATGGCAGCGATCCACAGCGAGACGAACGAGAAGGTGGCCAAGGTCGAGAGTCCCATAGACCGAGCATCGGCCACAGCCTCGTCGTTTCGAGAAGATCATTACGACGACCGTGCCGACCGAGCCGCACTGCTGTGCCAAACCGAGACGAAAATCCTCGTGCGCAATGAGTGAACCAGCCACCTCCCGAGTTAGTCTCTGCCCCATGGCGAGCGGAAGCCTTGCGGTGGCTTTGCATGAAGCGGCCGACCTCCTCGGAGTGTCGGTCGATCAACTGAATCGGCGGATCGAGGCAGGGAACCTCCCTGAGGCGACCGAAACCGAGAGCGGCGCGTTTGTGATCGAATTCGACGAGCTCGAGGCGATCGCCGACCGCGAGGACTGGATCATCGACTTACGCGAGGCCGGCGATCAGCCCTCGCCGGAGTTCTCCGAGATGCTGGAGCAGCTCCTCGGCGTCAGCCAGCAGCTCATCACCGAGACCTCGATGCGCAAAGTGGCTGAAGCTGGCTTGGAGCGAGCAAACGAGGATCTCGAGGTCGCTCGATGCAAGTCGGTGGAGCTCGAAGGCGTCATCGAGGAGCTCGAGGCGGAGAACGTGCGCACCGGCAAGGACCTCGAAGATGCGCTCGCCACGGGTCAAGTCAACGGCGCGTTGTCGAAAGAGCGTTTCGAAACGATTCTCGATCTGCAGGCCGGCGTCGAGCAGTCAAGGCTTGATCATCAGACCGAACTCGAGCATCACAGACACCAACAGCGTGACCTCCGTGATCGCATCGAGGCGGCTCAAGCCTCCATGGGTTGGTGGAGCCGCCGCCGCTATCGCAAGTTCTGAAGACCGATCGGTCGTTGGCCGAGAGCGAACTCAGTCGACCAAGTTGGCAAGGACGCCCTGGGCCGCCATGTCCCTGAGGAAGTCGTCTCCGTAGACCTCGGTCGGGCGGTCTCGCACCATCGAGTCGAGTACGTGCGCGTCCTCGCCGACCAGGATGCGCCACTCCCCGGCCTTCACCGCGTCGAGGATGATCGTCGCCGCCGAGGCCGAGGTGGTTGGCGCCTCATTACGGAAGGCTGCAGCCCGCTCCAGGATTCCGGGAACGATCGCTGGGTCGATGCCGTGGGCCAGGACGGTGTTCGCGGCGATCCCAGTGCCGACGTGTCCAGGGAACACCACGTGAGCCTGCACATTCGGTGCATGCATGGCCAGATCCTGGATCAGAGCCTCGGTGAACCCCCGGACAGCGAACTTCGCCGCGCTGTAACTGGTGTGGGGTCGGTCGGGCCCCAGCGATGCCCATAGACCGTTCACGCTGCTGGTGTTGACGATGTGTGACTCCTCGGCCGCCATGAGCAGTGGGAGGAAGACTCGGGTCCCGAGGTAAACGCCACCCCAACACACCGCAAAGGACCGTTCCCATGTGTCACGGCCATCGACCACCATCGAACCGCCACCACCGATCCCGGCGTTGTTGAACAACAGCGTGATGTGATCGGTCTGATGCTGCTCGATGATCTCGTCACGGAACCGCTCGAGCTGTTCCTCGTCGGAGACGTCGCATTCGTGGATCGTGACGAGCGTGCCCTCGGGTGCCCCGGCCAGCGCCAGATCTCTGGTCCGCTCCATCTTCTCGACAGCCAGGTCGCAGATCGCGACATGGCAGCCTTCGACAGCGAGCTGCACCGCGAGGTCCTGGCCCATTCCGTCGCCGCCACCGGTGATCACGGCCAAGCCGCCAGAGATTGTCGTCATGGCCGGGAGTCCACCACACGGACCGGACGGGGGCAAAGCGGGTGGCGGTCGCACGATTCATCACCTCTCTGGGAGCAGGCTGACCGCGGTCTGTCGGCCTACGATCGCTCCGTGACCGACCTCGACCGTCTCGTCGCACGCTTCGATGTCAACGACCCAGCGTTCATCGCCGATCCGTACCCGACCCTGAACGCGATCCGTGAAGCCACCCCGATCTACTGGGACGAGCACAACCAACACTGGGTGATCACCCGCTTCGAGGACGTTGCCGCGGCACTTCGCGATCGCCGCCTTGGACGGGAGTACGCGCATCGGTACTCACACGCGGAGTTGGGACGGAGTGAGCCCGACTCCAGGTGGTCTTCGTTTCACGAACACGAGGAATGGTCCCTGCTTTGTCTGGAGCCGCCGGATCACACTCGGCTCCGCCGTTTGGTCTCGAAGGTGTTCACGCCGCGATCGGTTGCGAAGCCGCAGGGCAGCATCGAAGGGTTCTCCAACGATCTCATCGACGAGTGTGCCGAGAAGGGCCGGTTCGATCTGCTGACCGACTATGCCCAGCCATACTCCGTTGCCGTGATCTGCTCCATGCTCGGCGTGCCGAACGCTGACGCCCAAGGCGATGCTCGACTGGTCTCACGCCATCGTCAAGATGTACGAACTCGAGTCAGACGAGGCGACCAAGAAGGCGGCCAACCAGGCTGCAGCCGAGTACATCGAGTACACGAAAACGGTCATCGCCGAGAAGCGCAAGAACCCCGATGGCCTGCTCGTTTCCGAGCTCGTCCGGGTCGAGGACGAGGGTGACACCCTGACGCAGGCAGAGATCGTGTCCACAACGATGGTCCTGCTCGAAGCGGGCCACGAGGCCACGGTCAACACGCCTGGTAACGGGTTCCGGGCCCTCCTGCACCATCCCGACCAATGGCAACGCTTGGTGTCAGGCGAGGTGGAGGCGAGTGCAGCCGTTGAAGAGCTGCTCCGCTGGGATTCGCCACTCCAGATGTTCGAACGGTGGGTGCTCGACGAGGGCGTCGAGATCGCCGGGCAGCCGCTGGAGGTCGGAGACGAGATCGCCATGTTGTTCGGATCGGCCCAGCGAGATCCCCGTCGCTTCGACGACGCCGACGTCTTCGACGTTGGCAGGAACGACCCGTCACACGTGGGATTCGGTGGCGGTATCCATTTCTGCGTCGGCGCCCCGCTGGCTCGGCTCGAATTGGCCCAATCGATTCGGGGCCTTGTCGAGCGATTCCCACACCTGGGACTCGTCGAGGAACCCCGCTATCACCCCACGTTTGTCATCCGCGGCCTGACCGGGCTGCAACTCGCCGGCTGACTTCGGAAGGGCGCCGGGCCTCAGGCCTTCCGCAGATCCCAGCGCGTTCGTAGCTTGCGATAGGTGAACAAGCCGAGCAGCGCCGGTCTGCTGAACGCAAGGAGGCCGACCACACGATCTTTGCCGCTGCCGAATTCGTACTCGATGTGTTCGGTCACGGTGGTGGAACCATCGTCGATGGGGATGTAGCGGTGGGTGTGGACCCAGCGCTTCATCGGCCCCTCGGTTTGGGTGTCGGTGAACCCGCTGTCGGACACATCGCTGTGCTCAGCTGTCCAATGGATCGGGAGCGGTCCGGCCCACACGGTGAACTTCGTGATCGACCCTTCGCCCAGCGGCTCCATCGAATGGATCTGCACGAACATGGGGGGTGGCGTCAGCTTCTTCAGCGCCGTCGAATCGTGATGAAACGCACTGACCGCGGCGAACGGGGCATCGACGGTGAACGAGAAATCAAACGTTGGCACAGGTGGAGTGAAGCAGGCCCTCAGAGGAGATGCGTCACCAGGTTACGGAGCGAGCGTCGATCGTCTCTACGCTGCTGGCCATGTCGCTTCGCTACGGCCGACCCATGGTCGCCATCCCCGGTCCATCGATCATCCCCGATCGGGTGCTCGCCGCCATGCAACGGCCAATGCCCAACATCTACGAGGGACCCCTCGTAGATGTCTCCGACAGCATCTTCGCCGATCTGCCGGCCATCGCCCGCACCTCTGGTACGCCGTTCATCGTCATCGGCAACGGGCATGCCGCCTGGCAAATG
>CAZYLX010000396.1:0-4058 GCA_964648595.1 uncultured Acidimicrobiaceae bacterium | reverse complement strand
ACAAGAAGGCCCCCGGGTTCCCTCCCCCGGGGGCCTTCTCGCGTCTCGTGGTTGTTTGCTCCTGCGAGCGTTGCGGATCTAGCCTGCCGCAGGTGTGAAGTTCTGCGTCGAGTAGTCGGCCGGGTCAACCCGACCAACCGAGCCGCCGAGATCCTCGACCACATAGTCGACGAATCCCTGGGCGTAGTCGATCAACGTGTCGACTCCCCGACCGCTGTCGAAGACCGTCTCCAGCGTGTCGAAGCCGTCACCGCCACCAGCCATGAAGCTGTTGACAACGACCGTGTAGGTCGCCGCGGGGTCGATTGGACCCCACGTGGAGCCGTCGGCCTTTGACCGGATCTCGAGGTTCGAGATCCGGCTGTTGGTTGCCTGTGTGAAGTCCATGTCCCAACGCAGATAGGCCCCGTAGGGGTAAGCCCCGCTGGAACCATTCGCATCGAGGATGTTGGCAACACCATCCTCGAGCGCCTGCTTCACCTCGGCGCCGGTCATCTCCAGATTCACCATCGTGTTGGCGAACGGGAGCAACGTGTAGGCGTCACCAATGCTGATGGCGCCAGACGGGATGTCGATCCGCACGCCGCCAGAATTCTGGAGTGCGAAGTCGGCGTCGAAGGCGCGATCGGCGAAGGCGAATGCCACCAACTGCTGGATGTCGCCGCCGTTGGGCACGCCACCAGTCACACAAGCAGCAATCCCGGTTCGACCCGTGTCACCCGGAACTCGGGCGAGACAGAGGTCTTCGGTTGCGGTACCGATCACTTCCTCGGACAGGTCATCGACCTGGCCCTTGAAGGTGTCGAGCAGCGCCTGGGCATCGACGTCGGGTGTGACGACTCCGGCAGTCTCGATGCCATCGAGCGCAGCCAGAACCGCCGCTTTTTCACCGGCGGTCAACGGAACGCTTTCGTCGTCGACCTCCTTGGTGAACCCGTCTCCGAGCAGCAGGTGCGGCGTGCCGCCACAGCTGGCAACGTGGCCGTACTGGTCGAACGAGGCATTCAACTCACCGACAACCGCGCTGTACTGCCACGCCTGCACAAGGCAGACCGGCAGGCCAGAAGCATCTGTTGTCTCGGTTGGGTACGGCCCTCCGGAGGAGAGACCGAACTCATCGAGGTCACCAAGCAGCGTGTGCGAGTCACCACCGACGATGAGGTCGGCACCGGTGACCATCTGGGCCAGGCGCTGATCGTTCGCGTACGTGTAGTGCGTCACGAGAATGATCTTGTTGACGCCCATGCCTTCGAGAATGTCGATGTAACGCTGAGCCGTTACAGCTTCATCAAGGAATGCGGTCGTCTTGAGAGGACTCGACGACACCTGGGTCTTCTGAGCGATGTCGAGGCCGATGATGCCGACCTGCTCGTCACCGAAGTTCTTGATGGTGAATGCCTGGATGTAGTTCTGGCCGTTCCCCGGGTTGAGTGGGGTCCCACGAGCAGGCTCGACGTTGGCCGCCAAGACCGGCGTGTCGCAGTCACCTTCGCCAAGGAAGTCCAAGAACTTCTTGAGCCCGGAATCGCCGCCATCGAACTCGTGGTTGCCGAGTGCGAACGCATCGAAACACACCTCGTTCATGAGCGCGGCGTCGGCCTCGCCTTCGAACAGGGTGTAGAAGAGCGTTCCCGTGATGGCGTCACCAGCGTGAATTCGCAGATTGTTGTAGCCACGGTGTTCGGTTTCGAGCTCATCCATCTTGGCGACAACTCTGGGGAAGCCGCCGAGTTCGGTCTCGGTTGTGACTCCGCCGAGGGTGAACTCGATGTCGTCCTCATCGAGGTTCGAGTGATGGTCGTTGATGTGGAAGATGTTGAGATCGAAGACTGGGTTCGGCGCGGTCGCATCTCGCTGCTCCGCAGAGTCGATGAAGAACAGGGCAACCTGATCTCGAGGCATTCCGGATTCGAGCTGACCCGTCCAGTAAGCAACGCCGACGGGGTCGGGCCCACGATCGAAGGCGTCTCGATACAGCTGCTCGAGGAACTCTGTGTCGGTCTGGCCGTCTGGATACCTGTCCCTGCGCTCGGGCGAGTCGAGGAAGAACTGGATGATGCGCTGGTAGCTCAGGCCATTCGCCTGACGGTCGAGCCAGTAGCGAAGGCCACCATCGTCAGGATCGCGTCCGAGCAAGGTGATGTATGCACGCTCGAGTCGTCCAACTGTTTCGTTCACCGCATCGGCGGTTCGACCTTCGGCGCGATCGCCTGGGTCATCCTGGGCACCAGCGGGTAATACCGCTGCCAGCGATGCCACCATCGCTGCACCCAGAAATGCGCCGAGCAATCGGCGCGACAGTCCATTGTGTTTCATTGGGTCTCCTGTCCCTAATGCACTTCCGCTGGACGGATGAATAGCAAAGGCAGGCAATGCCGTCCACGAGAACGGAGAATTCGTCGAGAATTCCTCGTTGTCTTCGAAGATTCGCCACAGAGAGCGACGCAAGGACCACTCTCACCGTCATGAAGTGGCGAACGCGGCCGCTCGGCACCGCCCCACCGAACTACGGTGACGTCGTGTCACTCGTCGATGAGCTGCCGTCTCTCGAGGCCGGGCTTCGCTCCCTCGCCGACGACGAACGAGCCAGCGAAATGGCGAACTACATGAACGACCGCTTCTCGTTCCTCGGTGTTTCCACCCCGCACCGAAGGGCGGCGGTGAAGGAACACGTCGACACACGCGTCACGCCTGAGCACGACGACCTCGTCAAGACGGTCGAGATTCTCTTTGCGATGAACGAACGCGAGTTTCACTACGTCGGGGTGGATCTGCTTCGGCGGTGGCAGCGAGTCCTGACCTCAGCTGACATCGAGTGGCTCGGAAGACTTGCCACCACACACTCATGGTGGGATTCCGTCGATGCCCTTGCGACGCATCCGATCGGTCACGTGGTCTTGGCCGACCGGTCGTTGTCCGAGGTGATCGACCGTTGGGCCGCGAGTACCGACCTGTGGCTCAACAGAACTGCGATTCTCCACCAGCTTCTCTACAAAGACGCCACAGATGTCGAGCAGCTGTTCCGGTACTGCGATCTCCACGCTGCGAGCACCGAGTTCTACCATCGCAAAGCCATCGGGTGGGCGCTGCGTCAGTACGCACGAACTGATCCAGACGCGGTGAGGGGCTACGTCGAGACGAGACGTGACGTGCTGTCAGGCCTGTCGATTCGAGAGGCACTCAAACACCTTTGACGCGCCCGCATCGCTCGCGACTCGCCTGCATCACTCGAGTAACCGAAGGCCTGGGGGCGAGGTGTCGTCCTCGGCAGAAGCGAGCTCGGCAACGAACTCGGTGAGGTGGCCCGGGAACACGTGCTCGGAAACGAGCACAACCTCGCCGCCGCGGTCGTGGGTCGTTCGCTTCACGACAAGAACGGCGCTGTTGGTCGGAATCTCGAGGAGCGCGGCGTCATCCTCGTCGACGATCTGAGCTCCGATGGTCTGGGTCGCGCCACCAACCTCGATGGGCAACAGCTCGTAGAAGCTCGCTCGCTCGACATCGGCGAGCGACAACTCGGCGCCGAGGGCATCGGGGCACCACACGGTCACTCGAGCAAATGGAGAGCCGTCAGCAAGGTTGAGGCGGCGGGTCTCCAGCACCCGCGCTCCGAGCAACGGAGCAACGTGGGCGGGGGCGGCAACGAACTGGAAGTCGAGGACTCGTCGTTCAGACGTGCGACCGGATGACGACAGCTGCCCCTCGATCGTGGCCAACGTTGCGAGTTTCTGCGGAAGACGGTCCGCTGCTGCAAACCAGCCGATCCCTTGCCTCGCATCGACCACAGCCTCACCCCGCAGCACCTCGAGGGCTTTCCGGATCGTGACCCGACTCGCCTCGTAGGCCGAGCCGAGCTCGGCTTCGCTTGGTAGGAGGCGACCGGCAGGGAACTCCCCGCCGGCAATCCGATTGCGCAGGTCATCTGCGATTTGGTGATAGCGAATCGTCCTCACTTGTATTAAGGTTGTATCACGTCTACAAGACAGGAGCCAGCATGGCCGTCGGACCCGAAACGCCAATCGAACTGATCAACGAGGTCTACGCAACCCTCGACGAAC